>CAYMQD010000170.1:0-12578 GCA_964392475.1 uncultured Alphaproteobacteria bacterium | reverse complement strand
TATCTATAATTTCTTTTGCTGTTTTCCTCGCGGCATTTATTAAATTATCTGGTTCTTGAATAGAAGTTACTAAACCTCCATTCAATGCTTCCTCTGCTCCAAATACTCTTCCGGAATAAATCCATTCTAACGCCTTGGATACTCCTACTATTCTAGGAAGAAACCATGCCGAACAGGCCTCAGGAACAAGACCACGTCTAGCAAATACAAAACCATATTTTGCCCCGCTCGCAGCTAATCTAATATCCATTGCTAACTGCATAGTTACTCCTATGCCAACGGCAGGCCCATTACATGCAGAAATGATAGGCTTCAAGCAATCAAAAATACGTAAAGTTAACTTTCCACCTCCATCTCTTACACTGGGATGTGACCAGTCTACTTTTCCATCTTCTGAAACTGCTCCTTCCTTATCTGGCCTTTTTTCGTTATTCTCATAATTAAAAGTATCTTCTCTGGAAGATAGATCGGCGCCTGCACAAAAGGCTCTACCTGCACCAGTCACAATAATCGCTTTTATTTCATCATCTTTATCGGCTCGTTCAAAAGTATCTATCAATTCGTTTTGCATATCTATATTAAAAGCATTCAAAATTGAGGGTCTATTAAGAGTGATGGTTAGTATGCTATCAGAAATATCAGTAATTATGGTTTTGTATGTCATGGAAGTCTCCTAGTGTATAAAATTTTTTATGTTGTGATTAAATTTTAGTTTATGATAATGGTAAACACTTAAACTTTTTAAAATATTTTGAGGAAATAAGATGGAACCAATTACAATTATCTTAATAATTACATTTTTATATATAATACCTTAGAGTTTCGACTAAAAATCACAAAGCCATAATTACTGAGTAAACTATTTAAAATTATTACTTAAGATTTATTCTATTTTTTAAGTAAGAAGTAAAATTAGTTCCATATATGGGATTAATACCGCATTTATCTAATACACTTATAACGCTTTGGCATGATTTAGACTCTACGGAAATAGTGTGAAGTGTTTGATTAAATAAATTTAAGCATGTCTTTTGAATGATTATCTCGTCTTTAATCTTATATTTCTCCTTTTTCTTTTTTACCTTTACCTGTCGAAACTTTCCGAACAAATATTCAACAAGCTCATTAGTTTTTTTATTTTTGATAGATTCTTTGTTAGAAGGAAGTGCTTCAAATAAGGAGTGAAATCTCTGTTGATTCTTAGAAAATGGAAGAGACATAGAAATTTTCTTAGAATACCCAGATATATAACTCTATTTATTAACTTCAGGTTTGATTTGTAATTTTCTAATTTTACCTCTTCTTCTAAGCTTTATATTCAAATCAATTTTTTTTAACAAAATATACTTATCCGTAACCTCAGATTCTTCAATTAAACTAACATCAAGCTTATCCAATAGGTGCGAAAAAGCTATTTCATCCCCGTATTTTTGAAAATCAAAAAAACCCCTCCATTCCCATCGATCCACAGGGAGACTAACTAAGTTCTTAATTTTTAATCCGAATCTAGTATTTAAAGTCCATGGTTTTTCTGTTTTAGAGTTATATATAATATTTGCCCCTAATTATTTTATATAGAAAAATACTATATATTGTTATATTGAAAAAAATATAACAATATATTCTATTTTTTGTCTAGTTCAGTAATTATGTCAACTTAAAAAATATTAAAACTTCTTAAATTTTTTAAATAAATCTTGATCTACTATCTCTCGTGTAAGAGAATGAGTTATGCACGTTGAAATTAAATATCCTAAACAGGAATTTTATGCGTTTGTAAGCGGTATAGATATAACTGATATGACTGATTCTGAATTTTCCGAACTAAGAAAGGTTTGTGAAACATCAGGAGTTACAGTTCTAGAAGGTCAGAAGCTTAACGATGAGCAACAGATAGCATTTTCTGAAAGATTTGGTGGATTAGAAATATCAATAGGAACAAATGCAAAAAGAGATTTGAATCCATTTATAAAGCCACAAATTAGCAGAATTTCAAATGTAAATATTGAGACTAATAAAATGATACCTCTAGATGATCATAAAGTGATTTTCGATAGAGGTAATAATGTTTTTCACTCTGATTCATCTTTTAAGCCTATACCTGCTAAATTTTCAATTTTGAGTGCTAGAGAAATTCCTGAAAAGGGAGGAGGCACCGAATTTGTTGACGCACGTCATGCTCTTGAAACTTGGGAACAGAAAAAAAGAAAATATTCTGTTGAACATATAAAGGATGAAATAACAGAACATTCCATAGTTTTTTCTAGAATGCAAAATACGGGCGATATTTTTAATGATCAATTTAAAGAAGATAAGCCTTTTGTTAGGCAACGTATAGTTAGGACACATCCATTTACAAAAAGGAATGCATTTTATGCAGGAAGTCACTGTAGTCATATTTTAGGGTGGAATAAAGATGAAGGAAGAGAATTAATTGATGAGATTAATGAGTGGATAGTTTCTAGTGGTGAAATGGCTTGTCATCAGTGGAAAACTGATGAGGTAGTAATTTGGGATAATAGAAGGGTGCAACATCGTGGCACAGGTTATGATGAGTCTAAATATAGAAGAATTATGCATAGAACGACTATCGCAGGAGAAAAACCAAGTTTTGAAGAAGAAGTTTTACTCACCTAGATCATACTAAATTCATAGACCTTTATAAGCAATTATCTCATATTAGTAGTTCTTATTTTGGCTAACAAAATATTTAATTTATTTCTCTAGCTCAAAGTTTTTAATATGTTCTATAACTTCTTTAGGTACTCGGCATTTTAAAATTGAAAAGTTTGAATTGTCTATGTATTGAATTGCATAGGGACAACTAACTCCTACTAGCTTTGAAAACTTCCCCTCACCACCTATAAAAATAAATTTTCCAACTCCTGCACTAATTTCTGTTTCACGTCTTGCTCTAATCCAACCTCTAGAACCATCCTGATATTTCATTTCACAGGCTGCAAACATTTCACTAACTTTAGATTCTTTTGTTTCAAAGGCACCAAAACAGGCAAGCGTTGCAATATTAGCCATATTATCTTTACATGTTTGTTTGCTAGTAAATATAGAAAATTTTTTGTCTTCAGGCATTGAAAAACCCTCATCAGCCTTTATGTTTCCTCCACATTCAAAAATTAGCAATGATTCTTCTGCTACGACCAGTGAAAATTTAAAAATTATTAAAATTAGGATAAAATATTGCATTTTTATAATCCATAATTAAAAATATTTTACAGCTATTTTTTAACTATAAACTTTTGTTTATACTATATTATTTACAATTACTGAAACTCATTAACAAAATATCATAAACCAACACACTTACTAAAAACATTATGAATATGGAGTTACAATTGGAAAACATAAAACTTACAATTTTTTTTATATTAACCTGCACAATGTTAATTATTAATCAACTTCACGCTGAATCTGAAAGATGTAATGTATTCAATAAATTTTCCTGTACACCTAAAGAATGCATAAAGCTTCCTACTACAAAAATGTGGTATATAATAGACTTTGATAAAAATGAATACATGCGCTGTAAGGAGAAACTTGATAGCTGTAAAACCTATCAAATGATAGTAAATGAAAGTGAAAGATATTATCATATACAAGCTAAAAATATTGTCATGAATGTAAAACTTAGTAAGGATAAATCACAATTTATGGAAATAGTATCAACAAAAATGAAAGTTCATATAAGCTATGGAAGGTGTAGCCTTTCACCTGCTTTATAATATAATGAAATACACAACACTTTTTATAAATTCATATTTATTATAAATTTAATTTAAATGTTCTTGTTTTGTTCTTGACAAATATACATATTTGATCATTCTTAATATGGGAGGACAAACTGTGGACAATAGAAATTTATATACTATCTGGTTTTTAGTTATGGATGCAGTAGAAAATGGAAGACTCAAAAAATACATAAAGCATATAGATCAAGTATTAGAGCAAGAGATTGCACACCATCATTTTGAATTCAGAGGTGAAAAATACTATATAATGATAAAAAAAAGAACTTAGTGCATTTGTACGTTATGATATTTCTATAGCGTCTAGCCAAGAAAAGTTTTCTGGTAAAACTTTATAGTAGTTACAAATATTTTTTAAATCCTCCTCGGTATCCAAAGTCCATCTTAAATGAGCATAGTTTTTTGTATGTATTAAATGACCTAAACTAAAACCTCCAGAAGGAAGGTCATCTCTCACTCCCCTAATATAAGTTGTAACATGTTCCCGGAAAAACTTGTGTTTTGCTACGTTGTTACATGTTTCTAGCAAAGAATAGGAAAAAACTTCTGTATCTAATCCATCTGGAAAACTACGTTTTACTACATTTGAAACATAGTCATAGTCAGACTTTTCATATAGATCTATCGCAGCATCTATTATTGCTCCATCATGCATCGGACAATCCGCTGTAATTCTTACAATCGTTGTCCCTTTAAAAACTGAAGCTGCTCCTAAAAAACGTCCCAATACATCGTTTTCTTGTCCGCGATATACATCAACTCCTAAATCCTCACATAAATTAACTATACCATTATCTATTTCATTATTAGTCGTCGCTACCACTAAGTGATCTAATAGATTACTAAATTTAACTCTATTAATAACTCTCTCTAATGTAGGTTTTCCTCTTATATCTAAAAGTACTTTTCCTGGTAGTCTGCTAGAGTTGGTTCGTGCCTGTATAATTCCTAGAATATTTTTATAAGTCAATCAAACCTCTAAAATTAGAATTACTCGAGAACCAAGAAAGATGTAAAAGGGGAAAAGGGCATACGTTCAAGTCTAATATTTTTAAAACCCATAACTTCAGCCAAAGCAAGCGTCTCACCTGGCCAACCGGGGTGATTAAGCTCATCAAAACCAATAATTCCTCCCTTAGTCATTTTAGTAAGAACTATTTTTAAGCACTCTTTTGTAGGTTCATATAAATCCATATCAAAATAAGCTAAAGCAATTAAAGTATGAGGGTTCTTTTTTAAAAACTTGGGTAATTCTTTTTTAGCATCACCTTTAATAATCACAAATTTTTCCATGTGAGCCAATGGACTTTGAGACTGATGAAAATCAAATATCTCTTTCAAATAACCCTCATATCCTTCAGTTACATTATATGCTCCATCTTGTGCAAAAGAAGCTTTTCCATCTTTTACTACTTGCGTTCCTTTTAAACCTTCAAAAGTGTCAAACGCTACTATTTTACGAGTATGATTGTAAGGCTCATACATACCTCTAAAAGAATGAAATAACGCAGAAGTTTGCCCCCATCTAGTTCCAAATTCAGTAACTATTCCCGGAACATTTAATACACGTTTATACATTTCATGCATAAAGATAAATCTGGATACTGTTTGTCGGTTCTGAAAAAGCCCGAGATTATAAAGTATTTCATCATCAGGTATTGGCGCTTTCTTAAAAAGTTGAATTATCTTCTTTCTCCAAGATAACTCTTCATCAGTAACTAATGAGTCGTCCCTACTTGATCTAGTATATATTTTTTCTTTTTTGGTCATCATAATTTAAAAGTTCATAAAAATTATACAATATAATTTACTTTCCGTCTGGTGCTAATTTCTCTGAAACTATCATTGTAGATGTATAAGGAACTACAGCAACAACATTTTTCATATTAACATCTGGAATATCTTCTTTTTTTGCAAGACTAATTAAATCATCAAACAAAGGTATCCCTGCTTTTACAGAAGAAACTATACCTCCACTAGGTCTAGGATTAATTTCTGTAAACTGTAATTTTCCTTCTCTATCTGTCATTAAATCAAAGTCTTGTAACCAGGAAAGGTTAAATGATTTGGTAACTTTTGTTGTAAGATTAACTACTTCCTCTGGCCAACAAATTAAAGATCCTTTAAAAGGGGTACCTGAACTAATAAAACGCTTTCTAGGAACCATTCTTTTTACTTCCCCTTTTATACTTAAAACATCCACATCATAGCCTGGACCAGTCAGTGTCTCCATTACGATAACAGGAAGGTTTTTTTGTACTATTTTTAAATAATCTGAACAAAACGTTTTGAAATCAATAATAGTATCCCTGGCATCATTTGCATGTATAAATTCTTTGCTATTTTTAGAAATAATATATACACCCCTACCACCTCTGCCTGTTGTAGGTTTTACTACACAAGTGCCAAATTTTAATAAAAAAGTTTCTATAATGCTTAATGCAGATTCCCTTTGATTAATAATTTTCCATTCAGGTGTAGGTAAACTCATACTTTTCATTAATTTATAAGTTTCTGCCTTATCTACGAGAAATTTTAGTGTATTTTTCTCGGGCATAGCTAAAACTATATCTCTTTCTAAAAAATCTTTTTCCCTAGAAGCAAGAGATATTACTTCTTCATCTGAGCAAGGAAGAATCATATCTACGTCATATTTCAAACAAATATTTAATATTTCATCTGAAAAACTTTTATCAGTTCCATAAGGAACAGTCTCAAAGTAATCAGCAAAAAATCTACCACTAGCTTCTTTATCATAATCCACAGCTATCACAGCTATATCGTGTCTTGAACTGCACTTGAATAACCTAATCATTTCAGGAGACAGTCTCCCCCCTGAGGAAGTAATAAGTATGTTATACGACATTTATCATCAAAATATTTTTATGATTTTATAAATTAATATTTTTTACAAGATTAATTATATCTTCATCAACAATTATTTTTTTCTTAGAAGACATATCTTTAAAGTTCTTATAAAGATGGTCAAATTTGCTATCGCTGATATTTAAATTAAGTGACAAAATTTTATCTTTTAAAGCATGCTTTCCAGATAACTTTCCTAAGGGAAGCCCAGTATTTTTAATGCCTACACTATCAGGATCAATAACTTGATAAGTATTTTTATCTTTAAGCATGCCTTGCTGGTGCATACCCGATGCATGCAAAAAAGCATTTTTTCCAACTATAGCTTTATTTGGTTGTATTGAAATACTTGATAATTCTTCAACTAACTTACTAATTGCTCCAATAAACTTAGTATTAATGGCATTAGCTAACGGAAAAATATCTGGTCTTGTATTAATCGCCATAACTACTTCTTCAAAAGGTGTATTACCTGCACGTTCTCCCACTCCATTTATAGTGCATTCTGCTTGTTGAGCTCCCGCCATAAGTCCTGCCAGTGTATTAGCTGTAGCCAAACCTAGATCATCATGGCAATGAGTTGATAATACTACCTTTGAAGCCCCTGGAACATTTTTAATAATGCCCTCTATTCTATCACCATAGTCTTTAGGTGTAGCGTATCCCACTGTATCAGGAATTTCTAGGGTATTTGCACCTGAAGTGATAGCAATCTCTAAAAGTTCATATAAAAACTCGTTACGGCTTCTACAAGCATCTAGTGCTGTAAATTCCACATCGTCAACAAATGTTTTTGCATAAAGGACCATTTCTCCAGATAAGTCTAATATTTCTTTATGGCTTACTCCCATTGTATGCACTATTTGAATGTCAGAAGAAGGTATTAAAATTTGTATTCTCGGATTCTTTGCTGGTTCTAAGGCCTTAGCTGCAATCTCAATATCTCTTTTATTTGCCCTTGCTAATCCACAAATAATTGGACTAGCGTCATTATTACCCACTTCTTCTGAAACTTTCTTTACTCCTTCAAAGTCAGATTCAGAGGAGACAGGAAACCCAGCCTCGATTATTGGTATGTTTAAATTAACTAATTGCTTTGCTATCTCAAGCTTTTCCTCAGGAAAATAATTAACTCCTGGAGCCTGCTCCCCATCTCTTAATGTTGTATCTAAGAAAAGAATATTTTGTGCCATTTATTATATATTTCCTAAAACTTATAAAGAATAAATATTTTCATTAGAAAATTATGAATATAAAACCTACTCTAGTACATAAATTTAAAATTACCAACATTTAAAATATACTTAAAAATAAATATCTCGTTAGAGATAGTAAAGCTTAAGTTTGATAGTATAAAATATAGTATATTTTTTAAATTATATATGTTTATTTTGACTTAAATTCGGAGAAAACTATGACTATACATCACGAAGATGCACCTGGCTTATACCAGAAAGAGGTTGAAGAAACGCAATCGTATATTTTTAACCAAACCATGTTAAGAATAAAAGACCCCCAAATATCTCTAGATTTTTACACAAGAATTATGGGTATGAAATTATATAGGCGTTTAGATTTTGAGAATATGAAGTTTACCTTATTTTTTCTTGCGATGCCGGGAGATGTAGATAGCAAAAATATTCCTAAAATAAATGATAAAAGAACTACTTGGGTTTTCCGTCAAAAAGCTATGCTAGAACTTACTCATAACTGGGGTACAGAGCGCAAAAAAAGTTTTTCTTATCACAACGGAAACTCTGAACCACAAGGTTTTGGCCACATAGGTTTTTCTGTTCCGGATGTTTACAAAGCTTCGGAGCGATTTGAAAGACTAGGAGTGGAGTTTGTTAAACGTCCAGATGATGGAAAAATGAAAGGACTAGCTTTTATTAAAGATCCAGATGGGTATTGGATAGAAATCTTGCAAGCAAATATGATTGAAAATAACTCAGGTTAATGTAATTTTTATTATTTTAAAAACATTAATGATGCTTGTAATCTTGATATGGAATTAATTTACTTTTCTTAGTCCATTCAACCAAAGAACCGTCATATAGTTTAGTGTTCAAATTGCCTAACAAAGCGTATAACACAAACCATCCAACGGAGCTTTCCAAACCAGCGTTGCAAAATAATGTGTTAGTAATAGAATTGTCTACACCTACATAATTTAAAATACGTTTTAGACTATTTCTATTATGAAAATTAGCACTTTCATCTTTGATTAACCAGGTAACAGGAAGGTTTTTAGCATTTGGCAATGTACCATATTCTTTTACACTATCTATTTTATTTATTCCCAAGTATTGGTCATTTGCCCTCATATCTATTAGAGAACCATCATCAATAATTATTTGGGATACATCTTCATAAGTTGCAAGTATAGAATAATTAGGTTTTCCGAAATATGTCTTATTTTCTTCAAAATTGTGTCCTGTTTCTATATCCGCATCCCACTTATTAGTATAAGAGTCAATTCCTCCATCTAATATGGAAACCATTTTATGCCCTAAAAAGGCAAAGGTAAAAAAAATTGCCGTTGTTTCAGCTACACTGTAATTATCATTACCATAAGAATATATAATTACGTGGTGATCTCTACTAATACCTAAAGAACCAATTATTTTTTCTAAAATATCTGGTGCAGGCATTTGTAAAGGTAATCCATCCCTAGTCTCACGCCACCCATCAGAGTAAAAATTTGTATATACAGAACAAGGAATATGACTAGATTCATATGTAGATTTAGAACGACTTACTGCAATTACTTTTACCGTAGAATCACATGAGTGTTCTGACAACCATTGTACATCAACTAGCGGCTTATCAAATGATTGAACATACTTCCAATTTACTAGTATAATAAAAAAGGTTATAAACAATACTTTATATGTCATAGTTTTCTTTAAGTGTTCCTATACAATGCATTATAAAAATCCAATTATATAAATGTGTTCTGGCTCTCATTTTATATAATTTAATATTATAATATATATTAGTTTTATCTTATTGTTTTTATAGTTAGATTATAAGAACCTTAAACTCTAAAGCTAATTAAATATTTAATTTTGATTGGAAAATATATTATGAAAATCAGGGTGTTAGGTTCAGCTGCAGGCGGAGGTTATCCTCAATGGAATTGTAACCATCCAAATAGTAGAAAAGCAAGGAGTAAAAATCCGAATGCTATACCAAGAACTCAATCTTCAATAGCAGTCAGCTTAGATGATAAAAGATGGTTTATTTTCAATGCTTCACCTGATCTAAGACAACAATTATGGAATAACCCAGCTTTAATGCCACAACCAGAAGATCCACTTAGGTATAGTCCTATTATGGGCGTTATTTTAACTAATGCAGATGTTGACCATACTGCAGGGCTTATCAATTTAAGAGAATCTCAAAGTTTTAAATTGTATGGAACTAAAAGAGTATTAGGTGTATTAAAAGATAACTCTATTTTCAATGTACTTAATCCTAAATTTGTAGAGAAAAAACCAATAAAATTAAATGAAACTATTTCGTTACAGTATCCAGATAATACAGATAGTGGAATCACCGTTATTCCATTCGCTGTACCGGGAAAAGTTGCGTTATGGTTAGAAGATGAGTCTAAAGGACCTGATTTTGGTTCTGTTGAAGAGGATACTATTGCATTAGAAGTAAAAGGACCCGACAACAAAACACAATTTTTTTATATCCCTGGCTGTGCCA
The DNA here is from genome assembly GCA_964392475.1 of uncultured Alphaproteobacteria bacterium. Lineage (GTDB taxonomy): Bacteria > Pseudomonadota > Alphaproteobacteria > TMED109 > TMED109 > CAYMQD01. Next base: position 2,235 of record CAYMQD010000170.1, on the reverse strand, counting down.
ATATGCCGGAATGGCTACATAGTAGAGTAGATAATTCTAATTTAATATTATTTGACGGAACTCTATGGACCGATGATGAAATGATTAAAGAAAAAGTAGGAATTAAAACTGGCAAACGCATGGGACATATGAGTATGCATGGAAAAGAAGGATCCATAGAAGCTTTTAAAGAGATAAATATTAAAAGAAAAATTTTTATTCATATAAACACAACTAACCCTGCACTCTTAGAAAATTCCACAGAGAGAAAAATGACTAATGATGCTGGTTGGGAAATTGCTTATGACAATATGGAAATAAACCTATGATAATGCCAGCTCCTTTTTATCCAGGAAAATCTATAACAAGTATCAATAATGCTCCGCCATTGAGCAAAGATGAGTTTATTAATGAATTAGTCAAGCTAGGAAAAGAGAGATATCATAGTCTGCACCCTTTTCATAAACTTTTACACTCTGGAAAACTATCACATTCCCAAGTTCAAGCATGGGCACTAAATAGATTTTACTATCAATGGTCTATTCCTAGAAAAGATCTCACTTTAATGGCCAGAATTGATGATGTTGATCTCAGGCTTGAATGGCGTTCTAGAGTAATTGATCACGAAGGTGATATGGATGGAAGTGGAGGTATTAAAAGATATTTACAACTTTGCGAGAAACTAGGGCTTGACCTAGATTATGTAAAATCTTGTGAGGGGCTAATTCCTGCATCTAAATTTGCTGTCGATAGTTATATCAGCTTCGTGAGAGAAAAATCATTATTAGAGGCAATAGCTTCATCTTTAACAGAAATATATGCTCCAGAAATACATAAAGCAAGAATTGAAGGACTATCAAAACACTATGATTGGGCAGATGACTATGCCTTAGCATATTTTAAGAAAAGAATTACTCAAGCTAGAAAAGATGTAGAATTTGGAAGAGAATGGGTAATAAACAACGCAAAAACACGTGATGATCAGAATTCTGTTTTAAAAGCAGTACGTTTCAAAACAGAAGTTTTGTGGGCCCAATTAGATGTACTCTATTATTGTTATGTAAATCCTGGTTTTATACCCCCTGGAGCTTTTGTTGCAGAAGGGTTTAAAGAAAAATCTTGGGAAATCAAACAATGACTAAAATATTAAATTTAGAAGAGTTTCATATTCCCAAACTTCCTAGACATGCAAAATTAAGGTACGACAAAACTAGGAAGAAATGGATAATAAACGCACCAGAAAGAGTGTTTGAACTAGATGAAATAGCAGGAGAAATCATGCAGCTTGTTGATGGGGACTCCTCAGTCGCCAAGATTATAGATCATTTATCTAATAAATTTTCAAGTGCAACAAGAGAACAAATTTCTAAAGATGTAATCTCCATGCTTCAACTTTTAGCAGATAAAGGATTCATAATAACATGAATAACATTATGCCAGAAAAGAAATTAGAAATACCTTATGCAGTTTTATGTGAACTTACGCATCGGTGTCCTTTGTCATGTCCTTATTGTTCAAATCCTATAGAGTTAGAAAAAAAGTCAAAGGAAATAAGTGCAGAAATCTGGAAAAAAGCTTTGAGTGAGGCTGTGGATTTAGGAATTTTACAAGCACATTTTTCTGGTGGAGAACCTACTGCAAGAACTGATTTAGAAGAAATGGTTCAACACGCCTCATCTATAGGGTTATATACAAATCTCATTACTTCAGGTGTATTGATAAATGAAAGCAGACTTAAAAATCTATATGATGCTGGACTAGATCATGTACAAGTATCTGTTCAAGATACAGAACCAACAAATTCAAATAAAATAGCCGGTTACAAAGGTCATGATAAAAAGATAAAGACTGCAAAACTAATTAGAAAGGTAGGACTTCCATTAACCATAAATGCAGTAATGCATAGACAAAATTTACATAATTTACAAGATATGATTGACCTAGCAGTTGAGTTAGATGCAGAACGAATAGAGGTGGCACAAGTTCAATATTATGGTTGGGCTTTAAAAAACCAAATGGCATTTCTACCTACAAGAGAACAGTTAGATGAAGCAACAAAAATAGTTGAAGAATCGAGAATAAAACTGAAAGGAATACTAGCTATAGACTACGTAGTCCCAGACTACTATGCTAAAAAACCTAAGTCGTGTATGGGAGGCTGGGGTAGACAATTTTTAAATATTACTCCAGCAGGAAAATTACTCCATTTCCATGCTGCGGAATCGCTAAATTTTCTTAATTTTGATAATATAAAGG
>CAYMQD010000169.1:0-3250 GCA_964392475.1 uncultured Alphaproteobacteria bacterium | reverse complement strand
TTAGAAGGAATATAATTGTGTGGCTCCAATCCCATCCCTGGGCACCATGTTTTAAAACTTCTAATTAATCCTTAATGTTTTTTTATTATTTTAGATTATTTACACATAGCTATATAATAATTTAAGTAATATATGTCTTCTTTTAAAATGTTTTCACTATTAAGTATACTGTTTTTCCATATATCGACTTTTTTTGCAATTATTTCGTATTCTTTACCCGTTTTATTTTTATGCATAATTTTCTCTCCCCGATAGTATTCCCACTTTTTTTTTGCAATTATTACATCATTCATTTTGTGTAAAATAATTTCCTCCATGTCATGACAAACATCAGAAGATTGCAATTCGTCTGCATTAGTATTACTTATAAAAATAAAACTTATTAAGATAATTGTTAGATTTTTCATGTTTTTTGCTCAGTATTTTTTTATTAGTTATTAAGAACAATTTTGATATAATATGCAAAGTTTTAAATTATAATTAAATGCTTTATTTAACATTTTCCATGTAGTCTAAAATAATCTGACTGATTTACTACACTTTGAAGTATAAAATTATTTTCGCTTATTTTATAATTTATACGTACAGATTTATTTCTAGTGCTTCTCTCTGATTTCCATCTTCCTCCACCCATGATATTACCAAAGTTATCAGTGGTTATTCTAAGATGTGCTTTGCGGTTTTTAGTGGAGTAATTGACTTTTATTACACCACTATTAGGATTTTTATGAATCAAAGACCATTTGGCGAAGAATGCACTAGCTCCTATACGTGCAACACCTTGACATTCGAGATTATTTTTAGCTATCGATTCAAAAGATAATAACAATACAAATATGGAAAAGATATATTTCATTATTAAATTACCTTATAGGTGTGTTATTTGTTTTTCTGCTGAAAAAGAACGGATAATATATGACCTTTTTAAAATACTTTTATTAGTTTTTAGGCAGTATAGTATCTATTAATTTTCCATTTCTATAAATTTTAGTGTTTTCCAATATTCCATCATATTGATATGAGACCATTTTTCCATCTGGTTTTCCTTCTGTCATACATCCTGTAGTGAATATTTGACCATTATCATAATAGGATATCCATTCACCTTCTCTTTTGCCAGATTTGTAATTTCCTTTAGTTCACAGTTGACCATTTTTATGACATCTAACCCAAACACCTTCTTTTTTACCTTTTATAAACTTACCTTCTGTATTTCCGGTAATTTTTCCAGTAAATGGAATGTCTGTAAATTCTTTATAATAAAGATCATATCTTAGTATTACGTCATCTATAGATATTTCTTCACTAAGACTACTAAGTGGCAACAAAAATATCAAAACAGTGACTAAGCTTCTCATTTTCTTTTAGCTTAGCGTTTTAGATTATTATATTACTAATTTGAACCACTTATTTATATATACTTATATATATCTTATTATTTCTCAACATTTAAGTTAATTGAATATTTAGGATGTAAATTAATAATTTTTAAAAATAATATCTTATTATATTTTATAATGTGTAAGCTGAATTAAAGATAACTATCTATTGTTTTTTAAATTTCAATTAACTTTCTGTGTTTTAAGTAGAGTTAATTTACTATACTCTAAGGTATTTAATGACGTGTTGTTATAGAGAACGGTATGAAAATAAAAACCTATTGTGGCTTAAGAAAATATAGCAAACTTAAAAAAAGGGACGGAATATTTTCTAAGTTAAGATTACTTTGGTTTATAGTGTTTGCTTCTTTTAGAGATTTATTTAAATGAATTAGAATCTTTAATAAAATTAAAAATATTATATATACTTACGGCCTCATACCAAAAGAACTTTTCCCAGATTTTAAAAGTGGACTTATTAAGTTCGCCCATTCGCAAATATGAGTTCTTGTTTTTCTCGGATCAATAATATTTTCAACTAAAAATTTTTCTGCTGATCTAAATGGAGATCGAACTAAATTTAACCTATGCTCAATTTCCTTAATCAAGGTTTCAGGAGAATCAGATTTTTCTAATTCTGCTTTATAAGCAGCTTCAATCCCTCCTTCAACAGGAAGTGAACCCCAATCACCTGAAGGCCAAGCAAATCTATGTCTATGTTTTGTATGATTCATATGGGCGGCACCTGCTACTCCAAATGCTCGTCGTATAATTATAGCACATACTGGTATTTTAAGCTGATAAATAGCGGCTAATGCTCTTGCTCCGTGCCGTATTGTACCTGCTTTTTCAGCGTGAGTACCTACTAAAAACCCAGGATTATCTACAAGATGAAGTATAGGAAGGTGGAAAGTTTGTGCGAGATCAACCATTCTCGTTATTTTTAATGAAGAGTCAGCTGTCCAACCCCCCCCATAAATTTGAGGGTTATTAGCTAGAATTGCAACGGGCAATCCATCTAATCTTGCCAAACCGGCAATGGCTGATTGGCCATAATTTTTTCCAATCTCAAAAAAACTTTTTTTATCCACGATGCTATTAATAATTGGATGCATATCATATCCGGCCCTTCTATCTTTAGGCACTGCTTTTATAAGCCATTCTTCAGCTCTATCAACAGGGTCATCTGATTTGATCTTTTTAGGAACCTCGTCTATAGAGCCTGGTAAATAAGATAGAAACTTTTTAGCAAGTTCTATTGCTTCATCCTCACTATCAGCTATTTCATCAACAACACCATTTTTACCATGAATATCGCTACCGCCAAGTTGTTCTTTGTTTACATTCTCGCCTAATCTTGCAACAACTGGAGGTCCAGCAACGAATACCTGGCTAATCTCTTTTACAATAACTGAATAATGACTAGTAACAAGTCTAGCTGCTCCTAATCCTGCTACAGGTCCTAAACCTAAGGCAACAACTGGTATTGTTTCCATATTAGCGACTAGCCAGTCCCATCCAGGATTAGCAGGCACATATGTATAGCCATCTATTTCTAAAGATTTTACAGATCCGCCACCGCCTGTTCCTTCAATTAATCTAATTAGTGGCATTCTATATTCATTGGCCATCCGTTCTGCAGCAATCATTTTTTCGTGTATTGAAGCATCAGCTGCACCTCCTCTAACAGTAAAGTCATCCCCATATATAACTACATTTCTTTTAGAGACTGTTGCGTGGCCAATAACTGAGTTAGTTGGTGTAAAGTCAGTTAAGACTCCTTTTTCATCATAACTACCTTGACCAGTTAGAGAGCCAATTTCTCTAAAACTATTTTTATCTGCTAATATATTTATTCGCTCACGAACAGT
>CAYMQD010000168.1:0-7934 GCA_964392475.1 uncultured Alphaproteobacteria bacterium | reverse complement strand
TTAAAGATGGAAAAAATAAACATAATACTTCCTACGTTAGGTGAATCTTTAACCGAGGCTACTGTTGCTAAGTGGTTAAAGCAGCCGGGAGACTATATTAAAAAAGATGAAGCTATCGTTGAAATTGAAACGGATAAAGCTACTCAAGAACTTTATGCGGAAAGTGCAGGGATTTTAAAAGAAGTATTAGTGGAAGAGGGCAAGGATATTGCTGTAGGTACAGTTATAGGTGTAATTACACCAGGGAAGGAAAATCTTGATATCTCAAAAGATATACCAATAGAAGACTCAGAGCTATCTAGTAATAGTAGTGAAAAAGTAGTGCAAAAAAGTACTAGTTATACGGATATAATTATTCCATCGCTAGGAGAATCAATCTTAGAGGCTAATTTATCTAAATGGCTTAAAAAAGAAGGAGACTTCGTTGAATCAGATTCAGTAATTGTAGAATTAGAAACAGATAAAGCAACTCAAGAAATTTATGCAGGAGTAGATGGAAAACTAGATAAAATTTTGGTAGCAGAAGGCAAAGATGTAAAAATTGGCCAAGCGATAGGAAAAATCCAAATAAATTTAGAAGTAAAGAAGCAGTCTAATGTTTTAGATGTTTCTGTAAAAGAACAACCTATATCTATTAATAATGATAAGCCTTCTGGATTACTTGATCCTAATACGGTAAGAAGGTCTGGTAAGGGCAACACCATTTCACCACAAGACCTGGCTGAATTTATTGGAGTTCCGTCTATTACTCCTGCTGCAAGAAAGATGATAAATGAGAAAGGAATTAATCCGCTAGATATAACTTATAGCTCAGATACTAATTCAATAAAAAAAGAAGATATTGAATATTCTGAGAAGAATAAAACCAAAACTAATGTTGAAAGCGAAAAAGTATTAGATCTAGAGAATAGAAAAGGAGCCAATTTACAGAAAAAGGTTCCTATGACAAGACTTCGTCAAACGATAGCGAGCAGATTATTAGAAGCACAAAAAAAAGCAGCTTTACTGACCACATTTAACGAAGTTGATATGTCACAAGTAATACATATTAGAAAAAAATATGGAGATATTTTTCTTAAAAAATATAATGTTAAGCTTGGATTTATGTCATTTTTTGTTAAAGCAGTGGTTGCTGCAATTAATGAATATCCGGTATTAAATGCAGCTGTTGATGGTAATAATATAATTTATAACGAAAATGCTCACATAGGAATTGCAGTAGGTGCGCCTAAGGGTCTTCTAGTACCCGTATTGAGAGAGGCAGAAAGCAAAAGCTTTGATGAAATAGAAACTGAAATTAGAGAGTTTGGAATTAAGGCTAAAGAAGAAAAAATTACTATAGACCAAATGATGGGGGGAACTTTTACTATTTCCAATGGAGGTATATATGGATCTATGCTATCAACTCCAATAGTTAATCCACCTCAGTCAGCTATATTAGGCCTTCATAATATAACTGAACGACCTGTAGCTATAAATGGAGAGTTGACTATTAGGCCTGTTATGTATTTAGCTGTAACCTATGACCATAGAATAATAGATGGTAAAGAAGCTGTTAGTTTTTTACTCAATATTAAAAATGCGATTGAAGATCCTGAGCGACTACTTTTCAATATATAAAGGGATATAAATTTGGAAAATTATGATTTAATTGTTATAGGAGGTGGACCTGGTGGCTATGTTGCAGCTATACGTGCGGCGCAGCTTGGTATGAAGGTTATGTGTATTGAAAGGAATAAGAGTTTAGGAGGAACATGTTTAAATGTTGGATGTATTCCTTCTAAGTCATTACTGCACTCATCACATTTATTTGAGACCTTACTGCATGATGTCAATAAGCATGGGATAGAGGTGGCTGGAAATATAACAGTGAATCTTAAAAAGATGATGCAATCTAAAACTAATTCTATAAATTCATTGACCAAGGGTATTGATTTTCTTTTTAAAAAAAATGGTGTATTCAAATTAATAGGTGAGGCGTCTTTTTTAACTGAAGATACTATATTGGTAGATAAAAAAAAATATCATTCAAAGAAAATAATTATTGCTACAGGCTCGAAACCGTCTTCTATTCCAGGAATTAAGGTGGATGAGATTAATATATCTACTTCAACGGGAGCCCTAAGTTTTTCAAAAATCCCAGAATCTTTAGCAGTCATTGGGGGTGGCTATATAGGTTTAGAGTTAGGGTCTGTATGGAGACGATTAGGAACAAAAGTAATAGTAATTGAATTTTTAGACAGGATAGTTCCTACCATGGATAGTGATATAGCTAAGATATTTAAAAGAGAGCTTGATAAACAAGGAATAGAATTTAAATTAAATACTAAAGTAACAGGTGTAAAAAAACTTTCTTCTAAAGAAATTTCAATAAGTTTAAGTTCCTCAGATGATAAACCTTTAAAAGAATTAAAGGTAGAGAAAGTATTAGTTGCAGTAGGTAGGAAACCCAATACGGAGGGTTTAGGGTTAGAAAAATTAAATCTCAAAATGGATAATCAAGGTGCTGTAATTGTAAATAAGAACTTTAACACTAATATTCCTGGAATTTACGCTATAGGAGATGTTACTACTGGTCCTATGTTGGCACATAAAGCTAGTGCTGAAGGCCATATATTAGCAGAACTATTATCTGGTAAGGCATCGAATATCAGCTATGATACTATTCCAGCAGTGGTATATACCGAGCCAGAGGTAGCTTGTGTAGGTTCGACAGAAGACGATCTAAAACAATCAGGAATAGATTATAATGCTGGTTCCTTTCCTTTGTCTGCAAATTCTAGGGCCCATACTATGGGAGGATATTCTGGAACTGTTAAAATTTTGGCCAGTGCTAAAACTGATAGAATTCTTGGGGGACATATAATAGGACCTCATGCCGGGGAGCTGATAGGAGAAATTGTGGTAGCAATGGAAATGGGAGTTTCTGCTGAAGATTTAGCTCTATCATGTCATGCACACCCTACCTTATCAGAGTCTATTAAAGAAGCTGCAAGTATTGCCAGCTATGGAAAAGGAATACACTTCTAGTTTTTTTTAGCTCTTGGGTGAGACTTAGAATAAGATTCTCGCAATTTTTTATTTGTAATTTTTGTATATATTTGAGTAGTGGACAAGCTAGAATGTCCTAATAATTCTTGAAGTGTTCTTAGGTCAACTCCATTTTCTAAAAGGTGTGTTGCAAAGCTATGTCTGAAGGAGTGAGGAGTTGTTTTATCTTGTAATCCCAGAGATGTTCTTATGATTGCAATTTGTTTTTGAGCATATCTTGCATTAAGCCTTTTACCTCTGCGACCAATAAATAGGGGAGAATTTTTTTTGAATTCCTTTCTTACGTAGAGCCATTGATTAATTAGTTCCTTTACTTCTTTTATTATAGGAATTTGTCTTTGCTTCCCACCTTTTCCAGAAATAATAAGTAAATCGTCATTTACATCTTCTATGTTTAAGGATAAAGCTTCACTTATTCTCAAACCGCATCCCCAAAGTAATGCAAATAGTGTTTTATCTCTATTACTTGTCCATACATCCTTTTGTTTAGAAGTATAGTCTAGAATTTTGTGTGCAGAACTTTTAGAAATAGGATGAGGGAGGTTTTTAGATATTTTAGGTGGCCTAAGCATTAGAATGTTGTTATTGCTTAGTATTTTTTTTACTGAACAAAAGTAAAAAAATGAGCTTACAGAAGCCCTTGCCCTTACCAATGTTTCAGGTTTGCGTTCTGGTGGACCTAGGGAGTAAGCAGATAGCCATGCCCTAAAATCTAGTAACTTTAGGTTGTTTAAGCTTTTAAGTGAAACCTTTTGATTCTGTATATGTTTATTTATAAAAGAAATAAACCAGTAAAAGTCCTGATGGTATGCTACAATAGTATTTTTACTTAAATTTTTTTCGAATGTAAGCCAGTTAGTCCAGGAATTAATAGCACTTTCTAACTCTTTAGATAGGAAAAATTTTTTTTTTTTAAAATAGTTTGTTTGTTATTCAATTACTTGGCCAGTTTTTTCCCAGTCTTTTATAAAAGCTTCTAATCCCTTATCTGTGAGAGGATGCTTAGATAAAAGATGCATTATTGAATAAGGCATGGTACAGACATCTGCACCAATTTTTGCAGCTTTTATGACATGTTGAGGGCTTCTGATGGATGCTACTAAAATTTCAGTGCTTAAATTATGAGAGTAATTTGTATAAATTTCTTTTATGTCTTTTATTAGGTTCATACCGTTTTGACCAATATCATCTAACCTTCCAACAAATGGAGAAATAAAAGTAGCTCCTGCTTTTGCAGCGAGTAATGCTTGAGCACTAGAAAAACAAAGAGTAACATTTACTAAAGTACCGTTTTTACGAAGGGAACTACATGTTTTTAATCCACTCCAGGTTAATGGAACCTTGACCGTAACGTTTTTGTCAATAGAAGACAATATTTTTCCCTCAGATAACATTCCTTCATAATCTGTAGCGGTGACTTCGGCGGACACAGGGCCATCAACTATAGAACAAATTTCTTTAATAACTTCTTTCATCTTTCTTCCTGATTTAGCTATAAGTGAGGGATTAGTAGTAACCCCGTCTACCAAGCCTGTATCTGCAAGTTCTTTAATTTCGTTTGTGTCTGCTGAATCTATAAAAAATTTCATAATATTTTTGGCCCTAGATAGTTGTTTTAAAAATGTATAGTATAAGATAAATAAAATATGCAAACCACTAATACATTTTCTAATATTGACTTTATCAAAACACGATGTTCAGTATTGATTAGTGTTAACCCAAACGTGTATTTAGACTACAAAATTGATAAGCCCATTCAAACAGGCTCAATCGTAAAGGTTTCTGTAGGTTCAAGAGAATGTATAGGATTTGTATGGGGTCCTGGATTAAGTAATTTTCCTGATAGTAAATTAAAAAAAATAATTGATAGAATGGAATCAAAACCACTCTCTATTGATATACGAAAATTTATAGAATGGGTTTCTAACTACACATTTACTCCACCCGGTCAAATACTTAAAATGGTTTTATCTCCTTCTTTAAAGCCTTTTAATCAAAGATCTAATCAGATTGTGGAGGTTTCTAAATATGTTGATGTGAACACTTTAACTACTAAGCAGAGATTAATTTTTGATATAGTTTCTAAGTCTCCTAATAATGTAAAAACAATAGCTTTGAGAGCTAAAAGCACTTTATCTCTAGTAAGATCAATGATTAAAAAAGGAGATTTAGTATTAAAAAATACACATAATATGGATACTCATAATAAACTTTCCAAAGATTATAAAAGTATTATAAAGCTTTCCAAAGTACAAGCTACTGCTTCAGGTATCCTAAAACAATCACTAAAAAAACAAAAAGATACTATTTTTTTACTAGATGGAGTTACTGGAAGTGGAAAAACTGAAGTTTATATGGAAGCTGTTATTGAATGCTTAAAAATGAACAAGCAAGTTCTTATTTTATTGCCAGAAATTGTTCTAGGAAAACAATGGAACCTTCGTTTCAAAAAAAATTATAATTTTAATCCTCTAATATGGAACTCAGAAACCAGTATTAAAAACAAAAGAATTGCTTGGACTGCTGCTCATAAGGGGTTAGTTTGTGTAATAGTTGGCGCGCGTTCAGCATTATTTATACCTTTTAGTAATTTAGGATTAATTATTGTTGATGAAGAACACGATAATTCATTCAAGCAAGAAGAAGGGGTAATATATAATGCTAGAGATATGGCAGTTGTAAGAGCAAAGATTACAGGCGTCCCAATTATTCTAGCATCTGCAACCCCTTCATTAGAAAGTCAAAATAACGCTAATTTAGGGAGGTATAAAAGGTTAATTTTACCAGTAAGACATGGAGGAGCACAATTACCAATAATAGAAGCTATAGATTTGAAGTCCCACTCAACTAAAAAAGGAAAATGGCTGTCTGACCCAGTAATCGATTTTTTAAAAGAAGGACTAAAATCCAGAGAGCAAGGCTTAATATTTTTAAATAGGAGAGGGTATGCTCCTATAACTATCTGTAGCTCTTGTGGTTATAGGGTGGAATGTCCTAATTGTACTTCTTGGTTAGTGGAACACAGAAAAGTTAGAAGTTTAATTTGTCACTATTGCGGATATAGCACTTTTATTAGGGAAATTTGTCCAAAGTGTAAAGCAAATGAAAGCTTGGTAGTTTGTGGTCCAGGTGTTGAAAGAATTGAAGAAGAAGTAAAAAATATATTTCCTAAAGCTAAAATTGCATTAATGACTTCTGATTCTATTACTAATCTCTCAATAGCTGAGAGCTTAATAAAATCAGTTGAAAATAAAGAAATTAATTTACTTATAGGAACACAAATGTCAGCAAAAGGTCATCATTTTCCCGACCTAACTAGAGTTGTAGTAGTAGATGCAGATTTGGGATTATCCGGAGGTGATTTGAGAGCAGGAGAGAAAACATTTCAAATGCTCTTACAAGTTTCCGGGAGAGCAGGAAGATCAAAAAAACCTGGAAAAGTTTTAATACAAACATACAATCCTGAACATCCTGTAATTACAGCAATTCTTTCAGGAGATTCGGAAAAGTTTTTTACAACCGAATCATATTCCAGAAAAAGGCATGGGATGCCACCATTTGGAAAATTGGCCTCTATAATTATATCTTCAAATAACGAAGAGGTTGCCTTAAAATATGCTAATAAATTGGTTATAAAGGCTCCAAACTTACAAAATATAAAAGTCTTAGGTCCAGCTCCGGCCCCTATATTTAAGCAAAGAGGTAAGTATAGATATAGGCTTTTACTTAAAACTTCTAAGGAAATAAATATTCAAAACATACTTAAAAAATGGTTATTATTGCATAAAGTTCCATATGGAATAAAAATGAAAATTGATGTTGACCCTTATACTTTTCAATAATAATAATATTGTTTTAGGTCTTGTTGCATCATGGCTAAGCCTGTGTTAACAAATTCGATCTGCTTTTAAATATAAAGTAATAAGTTATAATAACTCGGGGATAAATGTGTCAGAACTATCAAGAATTAATAAGACGATAGCAAACAAATATGCGCTAGCACTGTATCAATTAGCAGAAGAAAAAAATAAAATTGATGTGGTGTATGATCAGATAACTCTAATTAGTAAGCTCGTAGAAGAAAATGAAGATTTTAAAAGTTTTTTATCAAACCCTCTCTTTAAAAGAGGTAAGCAAGAAAAAACTATAAAGCTAATTGCGGTCAGATTAAAATTGGATAGAATAGTGACAAATTTTCTATGTTTTTTATCAAGAAATCGGAGACTTTATATATTTGATTTAATTTTAGCCCAACTTGGAGACATCATTAATAAAGCTCAAGGTAAATTAGAAGCTAAAGTTATAAGTGCTATCGAGTTGGATGATAAGGCTACAAAAGAAATACTAGAGGTGCTTCAAGAAATAGAGGGTAAAAAAGTTAATATTGTAAAAAAAGTGGACCCAAACATCCTTGGAGGGTTGATTGTTTTTATAGGCTCTAAATTATTTGATAGTTCAATTAGAGGAAAATTAAGAAGGCTTGAATTTAATATGAAGGAGATAAACTGAATGGAACTTCGTGCGTCAGAAATTTCATCAATACTTAGAGAGCAAATTGATAACTTTGATGAAAAAACAGAAATTTCAGAAATAGGCCAGGTTTTATCCGTTGGGGATGGAATAGCACGTGTTTATGGACTTGACAATGTACAGGCAGGAGAAATGGTTGAATTTCCTAATTCGATAGTAGGTATGGCATTAAACTTAGAGTCAGATAATGTGGGAGTAGTAATTTTTGGCGAGGATAAAAATTTACGTGAGGGAGATATAGTAAAAAGGACAGGAAGAATTGTGGATACTTCAGTCGGAGAGAGTCTTTTGGGAAGAGTTATAGATGGCCTAGGAAACCCTATTGATGGTAAAGGCGCTATAAAATCTGATGA
>CAYMQD010000167.1:0-9998 GCA_964392475.1 uncultured Alphaproteobacteria bacterium | reverse complement strand
TAGGGATTTTTCTTTTGAGCCATGTAATAACACCTTGCCTCCTAGTTGAACAGTATCAATTAAGCGGAACCAGTTACCCCATGAAGGCAAATTATTTGAAGCATTTTTTGCTCCCAATAATTCAGAAGTTACAGGATGCCTTTTACCCATACTAGTCAATTTAGGTTGGTAAGGCTCTAATATTATTGATCCAGTTGGAGTGGTTGGTAAAACTTTTTGTAATGGAGAAGTAGCAAGGCTGTAAGGCCCAGCATAACTTTCTCCTGCTACGTCTAACATAGCACCACCCTGTTGTATGTATTCTACTATATTAAGCAAATATCTTGGAGGAAGTATTCCTCTTAGACTATATCTATCAAATATTATTAAATCAAACTCATCAATATTGGCTGCAAAAAGTTCTTTAGTTGGGAATGGAATTAATGAAAGCTCGTTAACAGGCGTTAGATCTTGTTTGTGAGGGGGTCTTAAAATAGTAAAATGTATTAAATCAATTGCAGGATCAGCATTTAGCAAATTTCTCCACGCTCTTAAACCCATATTTGGAGATCCAGAAACCAGCATTACTCTTAACCTATCTCTTATCCCGTTTATATTTATAATTTTTCGATTGTTTTCTAATGTAAATTCATTTGATCCAGGTGGTATAGATATTTCTAAGCTAGTTTTTCCAGGGTGTGTTAATGGTAAAGTAATAGCAATATTTTCATTGACCTTAACTTCACGAGTAAAGGTTTCATCATTATCAATACGTATAGTTATTTCAACTAACTCATTAAGATTTTTTATATCTTCTATCTCAACTGAAAAAGATATTTCTTCTCCTACTATTCCAAATTTTGGAACATCATGTAATATTAACCTTCTTTCTATTTCATCTTGCTTACCTGTTAATAGCACATGAAAAGGGGCAGTATACAAAAAGTCAGAATATTTAGGAACATCATGCACTTGTCCGTCAGTTACTAATATAAATGCAGCCATCCTATCTGGAGAAACGTCGCCGACTGCATTCTTAATATTTTCGAAAACTAAAGTCCCATAGTTTTGTCCGGAAAATTCATTATTAGAGATTATAGTAGATCTTACGTCTAAGTTTTTAAATTCTTTCAGTTTTGATATTAGAGCCTTAGTTGTTTCATTGCTGGTCTTATTTCTTTCATTTACGCTTTGGCTTTGAGTTAGGTCTGTTATAACTAATACAACATCAGATAATTCTTTAATATTTTCTCTAGTAATTATAGGGTTTATAATAATTAAAACTAATACTAGTATTAAGACTACCCTTAGAATAATTCCTCGTGTTCTGATTTTTATTGCTGTAATAACTATGACAAGCGCTACAACAGATAGGATAACTATTGCAGTCCACGGTATAAAGGGATCAAATTGTAAATTTATAACACCCATTTTAGTTTGTATCTTTTTGATTACTTTGTTCTTTATAAATTAGTCTTTGGAGAATAGATGAGGAATGTACTTGATCAGCCTTATAATTACCTGTCATTGCATACATGGTAGCATTTATTCCAAAACGGAAAGCAAATTCCCTTTGCTTTTCCCCTCCTGGAACAACTTGGTATAGGGGCAATCCATTTTCATCCATAGCCCATGCGGCGGCCCAGTCATTACCTCCAATTATTACAGAGGAAACACCATCTCTAGAGTTACTTGCTGTACTTTCGACCCATAAATTGCCACCATCCCATCTTCCGGGAAAGGAATCTAATAAGTAAAACGAACGACTTAGGACGTGGTCCTTCGGTATTTGAATTAAAGGAGGTAGATCTAGAGGTCTCAGTAAATTTATAAGTTTATTAGATTTCATTTTATCAGAATCTATCAAGTCTATAGGAGAATTATTTCTTGTATCTAGAATTATTAAGCCTCCTGAACTTATATAATTCTTAAGTCTATCAATAGCTTGATTTTTTAAATTTGGCTGTAAAGAAGATATGGGCCAATATATGAGAGGGTAAAAACCCATATTATTTTCAGATAACCTTATTCCATCAGGGGTGGCAAGTTCTATAGATGTCCTTTCTTTTAAAAGATTAGTAAGTTTTGTTAATCCAATTCTTGATATTTGATCAAGCTTGCTGTCTCCTGTTATAATATATGCTAAGCGTGAATCAATTGCAGCAGGTGGAATGTCTTCGGAGAAAGCGTCAAAAGAGAAAAAACATAGTATAATAAAAAAACTATTTGCGTATTTGTTTGAAAAGATTCTTTTTATGTTTATATAACCTCTAAAAATTAGACTAATCATTGTATCAATAAGAACTAATATTAAAGCAAGAGTTAAAATCCAGGGCTTAAAAGAATATAAAGTTTTTCCTAAATTCTGAGTAAATATAGTCTTTTTCGGAAAATTAGAAGATATAGGAACTATTTGCTGTATTGATTCTGTTATGTTTAAGGCTTTTCTTAATAATGTATTTCCATAAAAACCAGGAGGATGATCTGGACTTATAGTTGAGGCTTTTGCTTTAGATGACGAAATAGGTAATATGTTTGAGGGAGGTTTTCCAGCTTTTCCATAACCATCAAGTATTATAAGCGGTGGAAGTGGGATCTCCTTTATGTCTTCATTTATTCCTTTAGACATTTCAACTATACGTTGCAACATATCTACAAATAGGCCTGATAAAGGTAGATTGGACCAGTTGTTATTAGCAGTAACATGAAAAAGAATTAACCATCCTTTCTTATCATTTAAAGAGGTTACTAAAGGTGTTCCATCTTCCAGTTGAGCCCAGATAGCTTTGCCTAATGTTTGTGAAGGTTCTGCAACTAGCTGACTGTTAATACTTATATCATCAGGAATTTTAAGTCCTTTAAAAGGTCCATCTTCTGAAAAGTTGCCCAATTTGGCCGGTTTTTCCCAACTTAGTAATCCTCCCATAGATCTTGTACCACTAATCCTTAGTTTTACAGGAAGCAAATCATCTGGGTTTTGAATTAATTTTGGTCCTGCAAAACGTACAAGTACTCCTCCGTTTTGTATCCAGAGTGTAAGTCGGTCTTTATCTTCTGATTTTAAATTTCCTGTATCAGTAAGCATAATAACAGAAAGATTCTCATTCAAAATAAAGTTTAAATCTCCAACTATTACATCACTGAAAGGGCTCATAGCTTTATTTAGGTAGTATGCAGGAGAAAGAAGAGGACTAGTTTGAAATATATTTTTGTCTGCGACTATTCCCACTTTTCTTCTATACCAACTAGTATCAACTAAAAATATTGAACCAACATTTGTGTGCTCATCAATTTCGATTCGCGTAATTTGAGATTGAATTTCATTTGGGAGGTTTATTTCAATTATCCCCTCTCTTTTATCTGAAGAAAATTGAAGTGATTTACTTGTAATCAATTTAGAATCTCTTCCTAAAATCTTAATAATAATATTTTCTTCATTTAATGCTACTGAACGTTTTACAGTGATTTTTACCAAGCCAGGTGAAAATAAAGGAGGAAGAAGTATTTTAGGAGTTTTGTCATGTTTAGGTTTTATAATTTCTAATCTAATTGATTTCTGTCCTATTAATGTTACAAACCGTTGAGTTATTTCTGGAGAGTCATGCTCAATACCATCATTTATCCAAAAGACATTCGCCTTTTCTATAATTTTGGAAGAAGATAAAAGTTCAAGTATAGCTTCTCTTTTAGAAGGCCAAGGCTTAGGTGTCATTTTTTTTGCAATTTGACGAGCTTTATTTGCATTTAGGATTTCATTATTATATTTTAGATGGCTTTCTGCTGTGGTAATTATAGAAATTGAACGGTTTTCTATATCTGCTCTGTCTATCAGTGAAAACATCGTTTCTCTTGTTTGCTCCCAATTAGATGCAGAAGACCAACCATCATCAACTATTATAACTACATGCCCATTATCTGCTAAGGGTGGTGCTCGATTTAATTGTGGATTAGCTATAGATAGAATTATAAGTATAAATATTATTATTCTTAGAAAAAGCAGCCATAAAGGTGCCGAACTAGGGGTTTCTTCTTTTGTTATAATATTTTCAAGAAATCTAGTAGCAGGAAACATTAGTTTTGAAGGAGAGGGGGGGAATACCTTTAAAAGAAACCAAACAGCAGGTAAAATTAATAAGGCAAATAATGCGTAAGGTATGGCAAATGATATGTTACTTAATAGAGACATGAAAAATATTTAAAACCTATTTATACCGTTATAAATGCTTATAAGTGCTGACTCTGGTGAGTTATCAGTCACATGCTGAGTTAATGTCCATCCATTTAGGGAAGCTATGTTCTTTAAACCTTCATAATGATCTTTTATCCTATTTTTGTATATATTTCTTACACTTTCAACTTTCCCTATCATCGTAGAAAATTCATTTTCTGGATTATTAAAAACAATTCTACCTTTGAAAGGAAGAAGCTTTTCTGCAGGGTCTAAAATTTGAACTAAATGTCCATTACTGTTATCTTTCGCTATATTCTTAACCATTTTTTCTATATTGTTTAGGGGGTCAAGGAAATCACTAAAAATTATAATGTGAGCATTCTTTTTTATTGGTTCCTTGTAAGGAAAAGCTTTATTGTTGTCAGAAAATAATAATGTTTCTGCCATTTTTTCTAATGCAGATTTATTATTGATTTGTCTTATATTATTTCCAATAAGTCCAATAGTTTCGCCCCCTTTAAGTAAGATAAAGGATAAAGCAAGTATTAATATATTTGCTCTATCTTTTTTGCTATCTTTTGCTAATGAAGAAATGAAATTCATGGATTTAGAGTTATCTTTCCAAACCAACACTGTTTGAGCTATTTGCCATTCATGTTCACGAATATATGTATGTTGTGAAGCAGCAGTTCTTCTCCAATCTATTGAAGAAGCTGGGTCATTACTCTCATAGCGTCTAAACTGCCAAAAGTCTTCTCCTGGCCCTGGTCTACGTCTTCCATGTAATCCATAATTTGTTGTATTTGCAACCTTAATTGCCTTAGCCAATAGACTTGGCATATTAGCAACAATTTTTTCTGCTTGCTGGTATATACTATCTGATGAGTGAGGCATTATTATTTATATCTAGATGATAAATGATTAATAATATCATCAATTGTTATTCCTTCAGTACGCGCATTAAAGCTTAAGGCCATACGGTGGCGCAGGATAGGTTTAGATAAATCTAGAACATCATCTATAGATGGTGATAATCTACCTTCTAATACTGCCTTAGCTTTACATCCAAGAATTAAAGCTTGGCTAGCTCTAGGTCCAGGTCCCCAAATTACATTTTTTTCAATATAGTTACTTGATGTTAAGTCCGGTCTTCCCTCTCTTACTAATGTCAATATTGCATCTATTACTTCATTGCCTACTGGTATTTTTCGGACCAACTCTTGTGCTTTTAACAGTTCCTTATGTGACATTATAGAGAGTGGATTGATTTCGTTGTTTCCAGTGGTTTCAATAAGCATCTTTTTCTCTGCTTCAAAACTTGGGTAATCAATATTAATTTGCATTATAAACCTATCAAGCTGGGCTTCAGGTAAGGTGTATGTTCCTTCTTGTTCTATTGGGTTTTGAGTCGCTAAAACATGAAAGGGTAGTGCAACCTCATAGTCTTTTCCAGCTACGGTAACCTGCTGTTCTTGCATAGCTTGAAGAAGAGCAGATTGTGTCCTAGGACTAGCTCTATTTATTTCATCAGCTAATAATAGTTGGCAAAACACAGGTCCTTTGACAAATCTAAAAGATCTTTTTCCTGCATCATTTTCTTCTAAAATTTCTGTTCCTATTATATCACTAGGCATAAGGTCAGGAGTGAATTGAACTCGTTTACATGATAAACCCATTACAGTACCTAAACATTTGGCTAATCTAGTTTTGGCCAATCCAGGAAGACCTACTAATAGTACGTGACCTCTAGTTAGGAGGCTTATTAATGTTAGATCTATTATTTCTTGTTGGCCAAATATTAGTGTTCCTATGTTTTGCCTTACTTTGCCAATTGTTTCAGTAAGATCATAAATTTCTTTTTTCTCTAATTCGGAAAATTTATTTTTTATTTCTGACATTTGGTGTTCCTGTAATAATTTTTCAATTTTATAAATATGACATATTTCTTGTAAATTTTTAGCTTAGCAACTATTCCTTAATTGCATAACAGACTTAATTAGTAATTAAAAGGAAACAAATTATACATAAGTTTGAATAAATATGAACAAAAAGGAAAATTAAACATTAATATAAATCATGATACCCCATCTGTTACATTATTTAAAATAGATTACCTAGGACGATGGTATTATAGGGGTTCTCAAATAAGAAAAGAATCTTTAATTAAATTATTCGCAAAAATTTTACGCTATGATGAAGGGGAATACTATTTGGTTACGCCCAGTGAAAGACAAAAGATAGAAGTAGATGATGTCCCTTTTCTAATAAACTCAATGGAAATATTCAAAAAAGAAAAATTGCAAAAGGTTAACTTTATAACGAATATAGATTTTACTGTAAAATGTGGGGCAGATAAACCTGTAATTATGAAAAATAAGATGGGTGATCAATGTATACCATATTTAAATATGGGTAATGGGATAAGTGCAAGAATTTCTAGACCTGTATTTTATGAATTAGTTTCCCTGTCATTTCTTGGGCCAAATGGAAATATGGGTTTTATATCTAGAGGTTCTTTTTTTTCTTTAGAAATAACCAATAATGCATAATATAAATAAAGAGAGTTTGACTCCTGAATTTATTAAATTGAAATTAGCAAGTGAAAAAACTGATTCAAGAAGAATTAGCGCCTCTATGTTTTATGCAAGTGACAATAAACTTAAAGATGATTTAAAAAAAATATATAAGGAAAATATGAGCCAAGCGGCTGTTTTATTGCCAATACTGAATGATAAAAAAGGGCTTAAGATTCTACTAACACGTCGTAATAAAGAACTTAGAACTCATCCTGGGCAAATAAGCTTTCCTGGAGGAAAAATGGAAAAGAACGATATTGATTATGTTTTTTGTGCTCTTAGAGAAGCTAGAGAGGAAGTAGGAATAAGACCAAGCAGCGTAAGAGTATTAGGTTGTCTTGATGAATGTATAACTGGATCAGGTTTTTTAGTTAAGCCAGTTGTAGGTTTTATTAAAGATAAATATCATTTAGTTTTAAATTATTCTGAGGTGACAGAAATATATAAAATTCCACTTGTTTACTTTTTAGATCCAGCTAGATTTAAAATAGGGAAATGGGAAGGGCCGAATGGCACAAGAACCTTCTATGATATATCATGGAGAGATATTCGCATATGGGGGGCAACCGCGAGAATACTAGTAAACTTTTATGAACATTTAAATCAGACTAGGTTTTCCTAAATACGATGGCAATTTTAACTAAAATTTTTCCTATTCTAGTTCCTCTAGCATTATTATTAATCTGGATATGGTGGTATAAAAGAAAAAATGGTGTATTAACTGATATAAAAGAGGTGCCATGGTATGGATTGATAGCTGTAGGTTTTATTTGTTTAATTATTTTAGTAATTCTTTTCCGCTTTCAATCCCAGGAAGATCCTAGAGGAAGCTATTTTCCTGCAACTCTTGATGACGGAGAAATTAAACCTGGCCGCATAGAATGATGACAAAAGATTTTATAGCTACTAAAAAAATTATGAACCCACCATGGAGCAATAATAAATTTCTTTTAGATGTTATAAAAGTTTTAGGGGGAAAAGATTATATTAAAATTGTAGGAGGAGCACTTAGAGATTTTTATCTAGGAATTAAACCAAATGATTATGATCTCGCAACTACACATTTACCTGATGAAGTCTTAACTCTACTAAACAAATCGAAAATTAAATATTTCTTGAAAGGAATAGAGTTTGGTACAGTATCAGCAGTATTAGAAAAAAATATAATCAACATTACTACATTAAGGAAAGATATCAAAACAGACGGACGGCATGCTGTAGTTGAGTATACTAAAAGTTGGAAAGAAGATAGTATTCGAAGAGATTTTACTTTTAATGCCATATATGCTGATAGTGACGGTAAGGTATATGACCCCTTAAATGGTATAAATGATATAAATAACAAAAATATTAATTTTATTGGTAATCCAGCCTCTAGAATTATAGAAGATCGATTAAGAATACTCAGGTATTTTAGATTTTTAACTTTTTTTTCATCTATTCACCATGACGATAGAAATTTAAATGCTGTTATAAAAGCAAAAAATGAAATTAAGAAACTATCGGGTGATCGAATATATAGAGAAATCTCTAAAATCATATCATCTAAGAATGCAATTGCTGTTTTAATGATTATGATCAAATACAATGTATTATATGAGGCAATTCCAGAATTAAAAGGTATAGAAAATTCATCAATTAAACTATTAAGCTATATTCCAGAAGAGCTGGTGATTTGTAGGCTAGGGTTTTTACTAAGAAAAACTAAAGGTAGTCCCGAGATTGTATCTAAGCATTTATTATTATCTAAATCCCAATATATAGAGCTATATAATGTAGTTATACTTTCTAAGGCTTTCAAAAATGAACTAGATGTAAAAAAAAGAATTTTCGAGGCAGGAAACTCGAGTGCTAAAAATGAATATTTTGTTTATTTAGCTGAGTCTAAAGAAAAACCAAAAGAAGAGATGATAAATATAATAGATAATTGGGTGCCTCCTGTTTTTCCTTTAAAAGGTGAAGATGTTAGAGAATTTGGAGTAGAAAAAGGACCCGAAATAGGTGTTATCTTAAAAAGGGTTGAAAAGTGGTGGATAACTAAAAATTTTTTGGCAGATAGAAAAAAATGTATGGCTAAACTTAAGGATTATATAAAAGAAAAAAATTAGGGCCACTGAACCAAGGGTGGTAAAGACATTAGAATAGCTTCAGTGTTTCCTCCAGTATTTAAACCGAAAGTCGTACCTCTATCGTAAAGTAGATTAAACTCTACATATCGACCTCTTTTTATTAGTTGCATTTCTTTTTGCTTATTAGTCCATACATTAGAAAAATTAGATCTCACTATATTAGAGAAAATATCTAAAAAAGTAGCTCCTACATCTTTTGTAAAATTAAAACTTTCTTCCCAATTACCTTCAAGTTGATCAAAAAATATTCCTCCAGCCCCACGTGATTCATTCCTATGAGGAAGAAAAAAATAATTATCACAATTCTTTTTAAAGTTCTTATAAAAATCTTTATTATATTTTTTACAAACTGTTTTCAGGTTTTTATGAAAATATTTTTCGATAGTTGCATCATTAAAAGTTGGGGGTATCTCGCAACCTCCTCCAAACCATGTTCTAGTAGTCATTATAAATCTTGTGTTCATATGAAAGGCTGGTATTACTGGAGATAACATATGGGCAACGACCGAAATTCCAGTTGCTACGAAACGTGGATCTTCTGAAGCTCCTGGTATATTTTTTTTAAAGTGATCAGGAAAACTTCCTTTTACTAAAGAGATATTTACACCTACTTTTTCAAAAATTTTTCCATGTAGTATAGCCATAGTTCCTCCACCCCCATTTTTTGCATTTCTCTGCCAATTTTTTCTTTTAAATATGCCCGGATTGATATGAGAATTCAGTGAATGACTTGGAGCTTCCAATTCTATTTCTTCAATAGTTGAACAAATGTTGTTTCTTAATTTTTTAAACCACTTGAAAGCAGTTTCAGTTTTATAATCTGGAAAATTTTTTTCTAATTTTTTTTTCATAAAATAGTGTTATTATTATGTAAAAGTTATTATTTTAGTATATTTTATAGCATCATATAAAAAAAAAGTTTCATAAAGCTATGCATACTTATAACAAAATGATAAATGAGTATAGCATTAATAATAAAACAAAAAACTACATAAAAGATATGAAAAAAGAATCAGACAAAAATAAATTAAATAAAGAAAAAGATATTTCCTCAGAGGCTAGAAGAGATTTTCTTCATGTTGCCTCTGGAGCAGTAGGTGTAGTAGGGGCAGGTATAGCAGGTTGGCCTTTGATAGATCAAAT
>CAYMQD010000166.1:0-6806 GCA_964392475.1 uncultured Alphaproteobacteria bacterium | reverse complement strand
CACCATAATATCCAAAATTATCTGAAAAAGATCCAGTTACTGTAAATCCTCTAAAATATGAATATTCAGAGTATTGATGCTCTGTAAATACTTTTCTTTCTCCTGCACTATCCATAATAAAGTCTTCACTCATAAGAGAAGATGAAAATAAGCAGACAATTATCACCATAAAATATTTCATATCTTTTCCTTAATCTTGGTTTTAAACAAATTTTTCATTTATTTAAAAATCTAATATTTTTTCTTAAGTTCTCACCCACTTTGATGTAATACCCATGTACTTTTAGAGAAAATAACCTGTTGCATTATATATCAGGATATGTTTTTTATAAATCTAGCAAATATTCCGTGAGAGATTTTATCCTAATTATTGCAACTTATGCTAAACTAAAACTATGAAATATATATTACCTTTTTTATTTTTTATAATTTCCGATGTGTTTGGCAAAGATTTTATTACTGATTTTCATGGAATAACTCAAATAGATACGTTTACATATCCAAATGGAGAAACTTTTTCTTCATTTAGTGACTCTAATTCGTGGACTAATTCTTTAGGTGATTATGGAAAAGGAACATGTATGGGAACTGTGTCATCTCAAATAATAAATATTATATGTCAATATACTAATCAAAAAAATGAAAAATTTTGGTCAAAGGCAGTTAGAGTTGAAAGTAGTATAGAAAATAAGGAGGTAGAAGATAGAGGAGTCGGAAAGAGTATATATATTCATGGAACCGGAAAATATAAGCACTTAGTAGGAACAACATGTCCATATGCAGTTACTTATTTAGAAGACAGATACTACACTATAGAAAAATGTAATTTAACCGATGAGGTTTATGATTTACTCTCTAATAATTGAATAAGGTTACACAATTGACCTTTATTTTTAATTGATAACTTGTTAGAAACTTTTTTATTTAAAATTCTTAAATCAGTCTTTATCAATAATAATTATTTTAATTTATCTATCTAATGTTTCTATTTCTTTTATTAGTCTTGATACCCAATCACCTAATATTGGTATAAACTCAATTTGCGAAAGAATAAATGTCAACAAGGATACTAAAATTGTTGCACCTAGCACCCAACCTAAACCAGAAGCAAGTCCGCGTATTAAACTGACAAAAGTTAGTTTCCATAATGAATCATAAATACGAAAAAAATTATGCTGTCTTAGATCAGTAATTGTCTTTTCCAAACGTTTGAGAGAATCTTTATCTACATCCATTTGTTTACTCCTATGCTTAAATGCTACCCTAAGTTTCTAACTTATTAGCTATTTCAAAATACTTACTTTTTCATTTTAAAGAAATAATATATCCTATAACCTGAAAATAATAACAATTGTTAATTTTTTACCGCAATTATGTATTCTATGAGGAACTACTTTGGCTACTAATAATATAGAAGTATGGGGTCATCTAACTTTTAGGGCCTTTAGAATATACTGGGCACTAGAAGAGTTTAATTTACAATATGTGAGTCATAAAATTGGCTCAAGGACAGGCGAAACACAAACGCCCGAATACCTCAATATAAACCCTAAAGGAAAAATTCCTTTATTTAAGCACAATGACATTTATATAAGTGAAAGTGTTGCAGCGATGAACTATGTGATTAATAATTTTAATTGTGCTACAGACTTTTATATACCTTCTTCCCCTAGGGAAAAATCAAAAATAGATGAATGGTCTTATTGTTGTGCAATGGAACTTGATGCATTAGGTGTTTATGTTATGCGAAGACATCAACCCGTTGAAAAATTTGGACTTGCAAACATATATGGAGAAGCGCCAAATGCAGTTAAAACAGCAAAAGGTCATGTTGATAGAATGCTAAAAGCTTGCGAAAGAGATGTTCCAAATGAAAATTGGTTAATGGGAATTAGTCCAAGTTGCGCTGACATAATGTTTATGAGTTGCTTACAAGTGATAAAAATATACAAACTTGAAATTAAAAGTGACACAATACTTGCATATTATGAAAGAGCATCTAAAAGACAACAATATATTAATGCCATGGTTAAAACTTATGGCCACGAAACTCTAGAAGAATTCGTTAATACACGGGTCTAAATTTAAAGAATAAAAACATATGAAAAATAAAGGCCCTTTATCAGGTATAAAAGTTTTAGATCTTACTGCAATGGTTTCTGGACCGGTATGTACTATGATGCTAGGTGATCAAGGAGCAGATGTCATAAAAATAGAGCCTTTATCTGGAGAATTAACAAGAAAAGTTGGTGATTCAAATAATGGGATGACTACAACATTTCTATGCTGTAACAGAAGCAAGAGATCTTTTACACTAAACTTAAAAAGTAAAGATGGTATAGATATATTAAAAAAATTAATTAAAACTATAGATGTAATAGTTCAAAACTTTAGACCTGGAACCATGAAAAGAATGGGACTAAGTTATAAAGAAGTTAAAAAACAAAATAAAAACATTATTTATGCATCTATTAGTGGTTTTGGTGAAAAGGGGCCATATTCTGATCAAAGAGTTTATGATCCAGTTATTCAGGCTCTTTCAGGCCTTGCAGATATTCAAAGGGATCAAGAAACAAACTTTCCAAAAATGGTAAGAACAATTATACCGGATAAAACTACAGCTATGGCTGCTGCTCAAGCCATAAGTTCAGCCCTTTTTTATAGAGAAAGATATGGGACAGGACAACATATAAAAATAGCTATGCTGGACGTAATGATTGCATATCTGTGGCCTGAAGGTAGCGCATCTTTATCATTTGTAGGAAAAGAAGGAAATCCTGCAGCAGGACAAATGGGATTAGATCTGGTGTTTGAAACTAAAGATAAAAAATATATTACAGCCGGAGCAGTTACTGATAAAGAATGGCTAGGCATGTGCAATGCCTTTAATAGAAAAGACCTATTAAGTGATGAACGTTTCTCTACTCCTAGAGCAAGATTTGATAATAAAGCAGAAAGAAGAATCGTTATCGCACAAGAAATTAAAAAACATGATTCAAAAACTATATTAAAAGAATTACATAAAAATGAAGTACCTAGCGCTCCTATTCTCACAAGGGAAGAACTTCTAGAAAATGAACAAATCATTGAAAATAATATTATTGAATTCCATGAAAGTAAATTCTTCGGGCAAGTAAGATCACCTAGGCCTGCCCCAATATATTCAGAATCTTCAATCAATGGAAATCAACTGGCTCCGTTACTTGGAGAAAATAGTATTGAAATATTAAAAGAATTAAATTATTCCGATAGTGATATTAAAATATTTTTGAAAGATAAAATAACTTCTTCGTATCAATAAATCTTACAATCCCTATTGAATGATTTATCTTTCATCTCTGTTTTATATATTATGGCTATTTTAAAATTATATGAATCTTTCAAAGAAACTAATATTCCTTTAGAGTTTTAATTTATGACTGTAAATTTTATGATACACTAGAATTATGAAATATATCTTATCCATATTTATAGTGTATATTTTTTATTCTTAAATACAGATAAAGTTATAGACTTTCTAATCTCTTAAAAGAAGAATCATCTGAAATGAAAGGAATTTTCATTTTTCTGATAATGTAAGAAGAATTTTACGTATAGTTATACTATACACCCCGCTTTTGCTTCTACTGAGCCAATACGAGTGACCACTTTTAGGTGTTTTGCACTTCCTCTAGCAATTACTAAATTAAGTGAACTATGATGACTTTTTGCATCAATTGTTTCAGCCCCTGTAGCCCCTTGAAAACTAAGTCCAGGAAGCATCTCAAGAGCTGCCTTTCCGGAAACCTCTCCCGCCTTATTCCATGCCTCTGCCAAGGCTGCTACAGCACTAGCATGGTTGTGAGCGTAATAAGTCACTGGAAACTTTTCCCCTCGTATATTTTGCACGCGCTCCACAAATTCCATCGCTTCAGGTCGATCATCTGACATAACAAAAGATGAGCAAGTAACGATGCGTTCTCGTTCTTCAGCAGCAAGCGATTGATGGTGTATCTCATTAAAACCTATCCAAGCAAAAGTAAGCTTCTTAGATAAACCCATTTTATTTGCTTGTCTAATAAACAGGGGGCCATTAACTCGAGGAATACAGAAAAGGACTACCTCAGCATCCGTGCGAGAAATCCATTCTAGGACTGGCTCAAATTGCTTTTCTCCCACATCCGTTAGAGCCTGACCCAGAACTTTCCCTCCATGAGGCTGAATTTGGAACCTAGATTGTCTAAACATTGAGTTTTGCCAACTAGGATAAGAACCAACAAAGAAATATTTTTTACCTACTCCACCATCTACGTGGTCTATAAGCGGTTGCACATCTTGGGCAGGAGTAGGACCTAAAGTAAACAAGTTTGGATGACAATAACGCCCTTCATGATTAGTTGCACTGATTAGCGGCGTAGCGAGATCAGTCAGATGCTTGGAAGCAAATTTACGTCCTGCTGCTATAAACGGCCCAATTACTCCTGATACTTGATCACCACGAACTAATTCTGTACACAGCTTAGCAAGATTGTTAGGGTGAGCCTCCGAATCCTTATAAACAGCTTCTACAGTACGACCCAGCACTCCACCAGACGCATTGAGTTTTTCTATACCAGCGTCCACTCCTGCTCTCATTTGAGTTGCTATCTCGTTAGCATCACCCGTTATAGGCAACAGTATTCCTATACGTATGGGGCCAGCATTAGCCAGAGAAACAGGACTCCCTCCACATAAGGTATACGCAGCGCCACAACCTAAAGCCTTCAACACTTTTCTACGATTATATTGTTTCTGTTTAATTAATTTAGAGTACATTCTTAATACCCGTTCCTTCTTCATCTTCTTTAGTTCTCTCAGATATTTGACATAACATATGTAAATTTTACACGCTAAACTTTGCTAACATAGCACCACCATATACCACCTAGCAACACCTGAATGTTTTACATAAATAATTTATAACTAGGTGGTACATGATGACTTTTTATCTATAAGTTCTATGTGAAACTATAGATAGATACTTGAGTAATTTAATTTTTTTGAAATGTTTTTCTTTTTCTTTAAGAAGAAAATATAAGAACATCTTTTCCAAAATACACCACCTTTCATGAACATTAAAAGTTAGTGCGTTCCTTCGGTTTATACCTAATTCCGTCTATTTCAAAGATGAACGAATTAAAACTTATTATAAAAAAAATGAAAAGTAAACTAATAGTTATTACTATCTATTTCTGCATAAAATTTTCATATCTATTGCAAATTATTAACAGCATTTTCATATTCTGGAAAATATTGTGAAATAACTGTTAATTCAAAAAATGAGAGGATTGATGTGTTTGGTTCTCTATCTAAAAGAAATTTAAAACTAAAATCTAATAATTCTTTTTTAGTAACTTTTCCATTAGTAAGTTTTTTATGCACTTCATTTGACAAAGTTACAATATGTTTAGTGGTAGTATTTGAAGTAACTGTAACTTCAAATTTATCTTCTAAAAGTTTTTTAATTGAGATACTCATATTTTCTTATTCCATCTTTTTAGACTTTAGTATCTTTTTTCTAAAGTCATTATCTATAGTAAAATAGAATCCTTTCTCTCCATGGATAGAAGTTCCTTGGTGTCAGTTTCTGTAGCTGATTTTATGGCGCTTGCCGCCGCTTTGACCCGGTCAAATTCGGCACGGCGTTCGGCAATTTCTTCCACCGACAGTAACGACGCATTCGAATAATCTTTTTTCCAGTCGACCGCCCCCGACCAGACCAAAGGTGATTGTCTGGTGGTACGTGGTACCGTTGCCTCAGCAAGCAGATCAACAGCCAATTTTGCAACAAGATATTGTGAATCCCTATCATCTGGCAACCCCGCTGCATTACCAAGTGGCAAATCATTGAACAACAAGCGGGACACCCCAACATATTCGATAATATCCTTAGCACACCCCATAATCACCGTGGCAATACCAGCAGTTTCAAGACAATGTGCAGCTAATGCCACCGATTGATGGCATACTGGACAATTTGGAACCAAAACAACAGCATCAACTGCATCTTCCTGACAAAATGCAAGCAGTGCCTTACTATCAATGTCGCGCGTTGTGCTTTGCGACCGGTTGGTTGGCAACCCATAAAAACGCGGCGCTACTGACCCTATATAGCCCGCATCAGCTAATGTTGTAAGCGCTGCTAGTGGAAAATAGCTGGCGATATCACTGGCTGTTGTATGCGCTCGGTCAATCGAAATATGCGCAATGCGCAGATCTGGGAAAGGATCGATAGCATCAGCATAGACCCGAAAGAATTTTGAATCACCATTATAGGGTGCTCCGGGCCCTTGGTTCCCTTTATCAGGTTGTAATGGGGCCGCTGTGGTTACAATCGCAATACGCGACCCAGACAACGGCTTTCTAAGAAGAGCAAAAGGCACATCACCATTGCGTGCCCATTCATAGGGCGCCCCATAATCAAGAATTTGATAATAGCTCCTGATACGTTCGATATACGGCAATGGCTGATCATGTAACATAGCAAACTCCTTATAAAATCTCTCTCACGTGCATCGCGAGTACACCGACGATTGGGAAATGGATCGCACAAAGGTGTGGCACTTCCTGACCGCTTACTCAGGAGGGACCAGATCCACAACAATTACACGTGCCACTGTGTTGCCTTCGTTCTCCCACCAGTGGAGGGTACCAGTTCGCTCCCAAACGGCGTCTCCCGCTTTTTTAACTACTGGCTTATCGACACCGACTCGGTGCTCAGTCAATTGGCCGCTAACGATATAGGCTAACCCAGGTCGGCCGTCATGGCGATGAACGGCAACTCGGCC
>CAYMQD010000165.1:0-4781 GCA_964392475.1 uncultured Alphaproteobacteria bacterium | reverse complement strand
AGATCAGATAAAAAATCGCCAGGTGTTGTTACAATAGAAGCAGGATATCGCTTTAAACCAGGGAGTTTAGTTAAAATAACTGTAGATAAAACTGAAGTATTTAAACTATTTACTAGTGGACAACAAGCTTGGGCTTCAAACGATTCAGATGACAGAAAGTTGATATTAGCAATGAAGTCAGGAATAAAGATGATTATAGAAGGTGTTTCAAGCAGAGGAACAGAGACTTTAGATGTTTTTTCGCTTTCGGGTTTTAGTAGATCGTATAAAAAAATATATAGTGAATGTGATCAATGATAGAAAATATTACTAATTTTGTATTAGGCGCTTCTAGGAATGATCTAAAAGCAGAGATGAAAAAACTTGGAGAAAATTCATACAGAGTACAACAGCTTTGGAGTTGGATGTATGTAAAAGGGGTAAAGAATTTTGGAGATATGACAGATTTATCACTTGCCTTTAGAAATAAATTAAAGGAAAAATATGTTATATATAGACCTGAAATTTCCTCTACGAAAATTTCTTCAGATGGTACTAGAAAGTGGTTGTTAAGACTATCTGATAAAAATCTGATTGAAATGGTTTTTATTCCTGAATCAGATAGGGGAACTTTATGTATCTCTTCTCAAATTGGATGCACTCTAAATTGTTCTTTTTGTCACACAGGAACTATGCCAATCATCCGTAACCTTCAGGTAGATGAAATAGTTGGTCAGGTTTTAGTGGCTAATGATGAATTAGATAATTGGCCTTACAAACCAAAAGGAAAAAAAATAACTAATATAGTTTTTATGGGTATGGGTGAGCCTTTGTATAATTATAAAAACGTAATAAAATCTCTTAAAATATTGCAGGATAGCGAAGGATTAGCTTTTTCAAATAGAAAAATCACTCTTTCAACATCTGGCATTGTACCTATGATTGAAAAGTTAAAGTTAGACTGTAATGTAAATTTGGCTATTTCTTTGCATGCAGTAAGTGATGATTTAAGAAATACTTTGGTTCCAATAAATAAAAAATGGCCTATAAATACTCTATTAGAAAGTTTGGAAGATTATCCAGGGATGAATAATTCCAGGCGTATTACTTTTGAGTATATTATGTTAAAAAACATAAATGACAGTGAGAAAGATGCCAAGAAGCTCGTTAAATTATTAAAACACATACCATCTAAGATTAATCTTATTCCATTTAATTATTGGAAAGGAAGTGTTTATGAATCTTCAGATAAAAGCGTTATAAAACATTTTTCAAATGTGATATCAAAATATAGTGGTATTACCGCTACTATAAGATATCCAAGAGGATCTGATATTTTAGCAGCATGTGGTCAGTTAAAATCTGAATCAACAAAAAAGAGGAAACAAATCATTTAAAATTAGGAAAAATTTAATATATATTTATCTTTTGGAAGAATCGTAAGAGTCTTAAACAAATATTTATAAAAGAGAAGATTATGACAGATAAAGTGGTTTTAGCTTTTTCAGGAGGTTTAGATACTTCAGTAATTTTGAAGTGGTTAAAAGACGGGCGCTATTATGATGTCGTAACTTTTACTGCAGATATAGGGCAAGGTGAAGAATTAGAACAGGCTAAAAAAATAGCAAATCAGATGGGCGCATCTGAAGTATTTGTCGAGGACTTAAAAGAAGAATTTGTTAAAGACTATGTTTTCCCAATGCTGAGGGCTAACACCGTATATGAGGGAAATTACCTTTTAGGAACTTCTATTGCTAGGCCACTTATAGCTAAACGACAAATTGAAATTGCAGAAACTGTTGGAGCAAAATTTGTTGCTCATGGGTCTACTGGCAAGGGAAATGAACAGGTGCGCTTTGAATTGGCATATCTGGCTCACAATCCTGATATAAACATCATAGCTCCTTGGAGAGAATGGGAATTATCATCAAGAACAAAACTTATTACATATGCAGAGAGCAAAGGAATACCAATACATAAAGATAAATATGGTGAACCTCCTTACTCCATGGATGCTAATATGTTGCATGTGTCCTATGAAGGGAAAGTCTTAGAAGATCCTTGGATAGAGGCGGATGAAGAGATATATACCAGGACTGTCTCTATTGATGAAGCTCCTGCTTCAGGAGAGGTAATAATCATAGGTTATGAATCGGGTGATCCAAATAGCTTAAATGGAATAAAGTTATCACCAGCTTCTTTGTTAAATAATTTAAATATATTAGCTGGAAAACATGGTATTGGCAGAATTGATATTGTTGAGAATAGATATGTAGGAATGAAATCTAGAGGAGTCTACGAGACGCCGGGAGGAACTGTGTTACTTAAAGCACATAGGGCTATAGAAAGTTTAACTTTAGATGGACCTTCTTGTCATTTAAAGGATGATTTAATGCCGCGCTTTGCTGAAATTATTTATAATGGCTTGTGGTTTAGCCCAGAAAGAGAAATGTTACAAGCATTAATAGATCAAAGTCAAAGAAACGTTAATGGAGAAGTTCGTCTTCGCTTACACAAGGGATCTGTACAAGTAATTGGAAGGAGGTCAGAAAAAAGTTTATATAGTAAAGGTTTGGCCACGTTTGAAGATGATGATGTTTTTGACCAGAAAGATGCAGAGGGTTTTATTAAGTTAAACTCTATAAGACTACGACAAAGAAAGTTTTCTGGTCACTTTTAAACCATATTAAAAATATTATAAGGTTCCTGACATTTCAAATATCAGATTTCTTGCAAAGTATAATAGAAGAATAAGCACTATAGGTGATATGTCAATTCCTCCCATGTCAGGTAAAAACTGTCTGATAGGTTTTAATAAGGGGTTTGTAATTTTGTAAAGAAAATTTCCTATAGCATATACAAATCCATTATGAGTATTAACTATATTTAGAGCAATAAGCCAGCTTAATATAGCTTGGGCAATTAAGATCCAAACAAATAAATCAACTAACTGACTAAAAAGTATGAGCAGTGACTGCATTCTAAGACTTTTTCATTTTTTGATTTTATAAAGAATTACATTATTGTATGAGTATACATACTTTGTATGTAATTTAAAAGTTATAAGACGTAGAGCTAAGGATTATATTTCATAAAGCCAATTAAGCTTATTGATTTGCATGGATTTTTTATAGGAATAACAATATAATCTTTATTAAATAAACATTTTTCTTTGAGGGGAGAAAAAAATGAAACTTTCTGTATATAAATTTTTAAGGTTTGTAATCCTTACTTTATTTGTAATGTTATATGTTAAACCTTCGTATGCTGGAGAAAAACTACTTTTAGAAGCTTCTTCTGGGAGATTGGTTCAAGCTGCAATGTATCCCATTTATGTAGTATTTTTGAAGGGAGATAAACTTAGCAATCAAATTGATCAGTGGGTTGATAAAGAATATTGGGCATCTTTAGATATTTTGGAGGGTAAAGATAAAGGAAAAAGTGTATTATTCAAACTTCATGTTAATACTGATGCAAGCCCACAGCCTGAATGGTGTCAGTCTTCTGACGGTGAAAAATATGTTGGTAGAGGAATCACCTGCTTAAATGATAAAAAAACTAAAGAGGAATTACGATTTAAAGTAAACATTCAATGGGCAGAAGATGCACCAGGTATATTTAAAGATAGAACTTTTTCTGAACACCCTAATGTTCCTGGTGGCATTGGTGGGGGTCAAGGAGATTTAGGTGCAGTAAATTTTGTAATTTATAAGGAGTAAGAATAAGAATAGGGAACGAATTTTATTTTAAGAGTTATTTCCAATCATATCGCTTAGAGATTTAGGTTTGCCAAGGTGCCATCCTTGTCCAAATTCAATGCCTAGTTTTGATGCGGATTGTAATTTCTCGCTTGTTTCTATACCTTCTGCTAAAACTGACGATCCTAATTTATCAGCTAAACTGACAATGCCTGAAACTACAGTTTTTGTTTTTGTTTGGCTGATATTTTCAATGAAAGTTTTATCTAGCTTCAGCAGGTTTACAGGCATAAATGCGAGTCTTCTTATAGCGGCATAGCCTGTTCCAAAATCATCTATTGCAAACTGTATCCCATTTTTAGCAAGTTTTTGTACATTATTATTAGCCATTTTCATCGATTGAACTTTTATGCTTTCTGTTAGCTCTACACCAATAATTTCAGTAGGAACGTAATGCATTTGGGCTTTTTTAATTATTTTTTCTACAAACTCTTGTTTTTCGAGAACATCTGCTGAAACATTAATCCAAATTGTGTTCTGGATTCCCTGCTTGATGGATTTACTTATGGTTTTTATTGCTTGGGGCAACAAAATATCAAGTTGGAACCGCGCATCTATCAAAGGCATAAACTCTTCGTTACCTATTAAGTTTCCATCACTATCATAAAGCCTTGCTAGTGCCTCAAATCCTGTTGTTTTTTGATTTGATAATAGTGCTTGTCTTTGAAGAAAAAAATCAACCTTTCCTTGTACTGCGCAATTAAAGCCTAAAGCTAAAGCATGAGCTTGATCGCTTTCCGACTTATCAACCTCATAAACATAATTTTTTTCTTCATCATACCCGATTTTATTTGCTTTAAGAATAATCTCTTCTTCAAAGACATAAAATGATATTTTTATAGTTTCTGATTTTACATTTATGCTTTCCGAAATTATATTGACTTTTTCTGGTTCATTAAAAATTACTTTAGATGCTTGGTTATTACACCAAGTCATTATACCTTTAGTATTAAGGGCAAAGACAGGTCTGGAGTAGTTGTAAAAGAAATCTTTTAGCATACCTATTTCATCATACCTCTAGAACGCATTTCATCATAAAAAGCA
>CAYMQD010000164.1:0-3041 GCA_964392475.1 uncultured Alphaproteobacteria bacterium | reverse complement strand
ATTTTTGATACACAGGTAGCGGCGATGGTATGTGGTTTTGGCGAATCACCTGGATATGAGTTACTAGCTAGAAAGTTAGCCAATGCCAATATAGATAAGTCTACAAGACACACAAACTGGTCACAAAGACCGCTTACAAGTGAACAAATTTCTTATGCCCTCAGCGATGTAACTCATTTATCTACAATATATCTTAAACTTCACAAAGAATTAGAAGAAAAGAAAAGAGGTAGCTGGGTAAAGGAGGAAATGGATAAGCTATCTTTAGAAGATACCTACTCTTTGGAGCCATTAAATGCTTGGAAAAAAATTAAAAATAGAAGAATTAAAAAAAATATTTTGCCAGTGCTTATTGAGCTAGCATCTCTTAGGGAAAGAATAGCACAAAAAAAAAATAAACCTAGAACACATATTATCAGTGATAGCTTACTAATAGATATAGCAGCGCTTAAACCAAACTCTATAGAAGGTATTCTTCGAATTAGAGGAGTAAACAAATCTTCAATGGAAGGAACACTAGGTAAAGAAATTCTCACAAGTATCAAAAGAGGTAATTCTCTAGAATATAATAAAATTCCAGAAATTACTAACCTCCCTAAATATAATCAAAATGCTCTTTCTGAATTACTAAAAGTTTTACTTAAAGACAGTTCTGAAAAGTATAATGTTGCACCTAGGTTAATTGCTACTAATTCAGAGCTAGAAAAAATATCTACAGGAGATTTTTCTGTGCCAGCCTTTAAGGGGTGGAGAAAAGAGGTTTTTGGAAATGACGCATCCTTACTAGTAGAAGGAAAAATAGCTTTATCAGCACATCATGGTAATATCAAAAAAATATTTATCTAAATAAAAAAAACACTCATACTAGGTATAAGCTATTTTTTACTAATTAGTAAGTTCCTGGATACAAACCACCATCTATAAGGATATTTTGCCCAGTAACGTAGCCGGTATGTTCACTGCATATAAAGGCGCAGAGGTTTCCAAACTCTGTAGGGGTTCCAAATCTTCCTGAAGGATTTTCTAGAGCTCTCTCTTTAGCTACTTCTTCGAATGATTTTCCTGTTTTTTGGGATATAAAATCAAAAGAACCCCTTAGTCGATCTGTGTCAAATGGACCTGGAAGAATATTATTAATTGTTACATTACTTCTTACTGTCTTTCTAGCTATTCCAGCTACAAACCCAGTAAGACCAGATCGGGCTCCGTTAGAAAGTCCAAGAATATCTATTGGAGCCTTTACTGATGAAGAAGTAATATTAACAATTCTACCAAAATTCCTTTGCATCATTCCATCAACAGTTAGCTTGATAAGCTCAATAGGTGTAAACATGTTAGCTATACATGCATTTGTCCAATCATCACGATCCCAATCACGAAAATCACCAGGAGGCGGTCCTCCTGCATTGTTAACTAATATATCTGGATCTGGAAGAATATTAAGAAGTGATTTTTGCCCTTGCAAAGTAGTTACATCTGCAACCACTGACGTTACCTTTACATTAGTAATATCTATTATTTCTTTTTCAGTATTTTTCAGAGTCTCTTCATTCCGTCCATTTATAACTATATCCACTCCCTCTTTTGCTAATGCCAATGCACAAGCCTTTCCTAAGCCTCTGCTAGATGCACATACAATAGCTTTACGTCCTCTTATACCTAATTCCAAAATAATTCTCCTACCAGTTAAGTTAAAGTTTTTATTCTTCAATGCTATTTAAAGCGTCTCTAGCCAAAGGTATAGTTAGAGGCTTCTTAGATTCCAAAGATATATTATCCATTAAATCTACAAGTTTGATAGCAAAATAGTGTGAACGTTCCATTCGTTTAAGTATATATGATAAAACATTGTTCTCAACAGCAATACCCCTATCTAAAAATAACTTATTTATAAGTTTTTTTAAAAATTCATCGCTAGGAAGACCTAATTCTATCTGTGGAAAGATTTTAATACGTGACGATAAATCCAGTGGTTTTAAATTTAATCTAGAAGCAGGCAATTTAGAAGTTATAACTACTGTACCATTGTTTTCACGAATCATATTAATAAGATGTAAAATTTCTTCCCCATTAGAATCATTGTCTAGATTTTCTATTACTATATGTTTATGAATTTTAAATTTATCAAAACATATTTCTTTTGCTTCTAAAATCATAGCATTTGATTTGAGAGACCATGCATAGGCCAAATGCGATTTTCCTGACCCTGAAGGTCCATTTAATAATATTCCACCAATTGGCCAATCAGGCCAAGCATCTAACCATTGAATAGCTTCAAAGTTAGAAGAACTTATAATAAAATCTCCTATTCCAAAAGATTTTCTTATCTCAAATTTAAATGCCAATTGTTTTTTAGAAATCATTTTGTGTTCTTAATTGAATAAGTTTCTATCCATGCACGTATTAATACAGCAGCAATTGCTGAAACCGGGACGGCTAACAAAATGCCAATAAAACCAAAAAAATACCCTCCCACAAATAATGAAAATATAATCATAACTGGATGAATACCAATACGATTTCCTACTAATTTAGGTGTAAGAAAGTTTCCCTCCAATATTTGTCCAATTAAAAAAACAAACAAAACAAGTAATATAGGAACATAGGATTCATATTGTGCAAAAGCAACCGTTAATGATAATAGAAGCCCTAATATTGATCCTATATAAGGGATAAAAGAAATAATACCAGAAAAAATACCTATCAATAGACCATGATTTAATCCTATTATTGCCAATGATATAGCATATCCCAGTGCTAGTAAAATGCACACAGTTAATTGACCTCTAATAAAAGAACCTAGAACTATATCTATTTCTTTAGCTAAAGATTGTATAGATTTAGAATTTTTTGAAGGAAGTAATACTATAATTTTATTTAATAATTTATCCCAGTCCTTCAGAAGATACCAAGAAACAACAGGTGTAACAATTATCAAACTAAAAATATTAAAAATTGCTAAAGAAGAAGAAAAGATATTTTTTAAAATATCTAGAATCCATAGGGAATTTCCTATATCAAACGAAGCCAAAAATTCATTT
>CAYMQD010000163.1:0-2717 GCA_964392475.1 uncultured Alphaproteobacteria bacterium | reverse complement strand
GTTATGGTGTATTTGATGAACAAAGAATTTTAACTTCAGGTGACATATCAGGACCTGTTATGGTCAGAGGGATTAAAATAGGATTAATGATATGTGAAGATATGTGGTTTTCAGATGTTTCAGAAACATTAATGGAAACTGGTGCGGATTTTTTATTATCTATTAATGGATCTCCATTTGATTTGCAAAAGCCAGATGCTCGTTTAAGTCATGCGATTGGAAGAGTTAAAGAAACTGGGTTGGCCTTAATTTTTGTTAATCAAGTAGGAGGACTAGATGAATTAGTGTTTGAAGGAGCTTCATTAATATTAAGAGAGCAAGGTGAATTACTAGGACAGCTATCTAGTTGGAAAAATGATTCAAGAATTGTAAAGATTACTAAGGATAATACAGGTCTAAAAATCCTCAAAACTGCTATTGGTTATCAACCATCTAAAGAAGAGTCTTTGTGGAAAGCGGTTTGTTGTGGTTTAAGGGATTATGTAAATAAAAATCAATTTGAAGGTGTTGTAATAGGATTATCTGGAGGTATAGATTCAGCAGTTACTGCAGCCATAGCTGTAGATGCATTAGGACCAGCTAGAGTGCAGGGTATTAGAATGCCATCTAAAATTTCTTCCCAAGGTAGTTTAGATGATGCAGAACTTAGTGGAAAATTGTTGTCTATAAAAGTTGATACTATTTCAATAGAATCATCTGTAAGTATTTTTGAAAATATGTTTAAAAGTCATTTTAAAAATTTAAAAAAAGATGTTACAGAAGAAAACATACAATCCAGAATACGTGGGCTTATTTTAATGGCTTTTTCAAACAAATTTAAGAGTTTGTTATTAACAACTGGAAACAAAAGCGAAGTATCTATAGGATATGCTACACTCTATGGTGATATGAATGGCGGATTCTCAGTTTTAAAAGATGTTTATAAAACAGAGGTTTATAAATTAGCTAAATGGAGAAATATTAATTTTCCAGAAGAATTATTAGGGCCAAATTCGGAAGTAGTACCGTTGAGCTCAATATCAAAAGCTCCTTCAGCTGAATTAAGGCCAGGACAATTAGACCAAGATTCTCTTCCTGATTATGAAATTCTAGATCA
The DNA here is from genome assembly GCA_964392475.1 of uncultured Alphaproteobacteria bacterium. Classification (GTDB taxonomy): domain Bacteria; phylum Pseudomonadota; class Alphaproteobacteria; order TMED109; family TMED109; genus CAYMQD01. Next base: position 1,621 of record CAYMQD010000163.1, on the reverse strand, counting down.
AGTACTTAAGCAGTTAGTAGAACATGAAAAATCTTCAGAAGAAATAATTGCTTTGGGATATCAAGAGGATATTGTTAAGAAAATTTCAAGACTGTTATATTTAGCAGAATATAAGCGAAGACAATCTTGTCCTGGTGTTAAAATTACCTCTCGTGCTTTTGGAAGAGATAGAAGGTATCCAATTACTAATAGTTTTTATAGAGAGGACTAAATGAATATTAGGCTATATAACAGCCTTTCAAAAAAGATTGAAAAGTTTATTCCAGAAAATCCTGACAACATAAGAATGTACGTTTGTGGTCCTACAGTTTATGATGATATTCATATTGGTAATGCAAGACCTATAGTAGTATTTGACATACTTTTTAGATTACTTAGAAAATCTTATAAGAAAGTCACATATGTAAGGAATATTACGGATGTTGATGATAAAATAAATGCTCGAGCTATTGAAGAAAATAGAACTATAAATGAATTAACGACTGAGACTATAAGAAATTTTCAAAGTGTAGTTAAATTGCTTGGTACCTTGCCACCTAATGTGGAACCAAAAGCAACAGATCATATTAATGGTATGATTAAATTAACTAAGAGGCTTATAGAAAATGGATACGCTTATGTATCGCATTCTCACGTTCTATTTAATGTTGATTCTGCTAAAAACTATGGTCAGCTTTCTGGAAGAAATATATCAGAAATGATGGCAGGAGCACGTATTGAAATTGCTCCATATAAAAATAATCCATATGATTTTGTCTTATGGAAACCTTCTATTAATAATGAACCTGGTTGGAATAGCCCTTGGGGTTATGGTAGGCCTGGATGGCATATTGAATGCTCTGTTATGAGCCGTGATTATTTAGGAAAAAACTTTGATATTCATGGTGGTGGTTTAGACTTATTATTTCCTCACCATGAAAATGAAATGATTCAATCTATTAGCGCATATCCAGATGAAACTTTTGCTCGTTATTGGTTACATAATGGCTATCTTATGAGTGAAGGTGAGAAGATGTCTAAATCTAAAGGAAATTTTTATAAGCTTTGTGATTTGCTATCACATTATTCAGGGGAAGTTATAAAGTTCGTATTAATTAATACTCATTATCGTCAACCCATAGATTTTACCAATGATAACTTAGTTTTCGGAAAGAAAATATTAGATAAATGGTATAGGTTAATCGGTAATGAAAAATATGATTGTGATATACCTAATACTATATTAGACGCTCTATGTAACGATTTGAATACACCTTTGGTAATATCTGAGATGCATTCACTTGCTAACTCAGGCAAAGTAGATGAACTTTATAGTGTTGGTAAATTTTTAGGATTTTTTAATGAAAGTTATTCCTCTTGGTTTAGATTAAAAAATAACTTAGATACTGATCACATAGAATCTTTAATTAACAAAAGAAAAAAAGCACGGTTAGACGGTGACTTTAAATCTGCCGATAAAATTAGAATGCAACTTCAATCAGAAGGAATAGCTTTAGAAGATATTGGCAGTGATACTAAGTGGAGAAAAATTTAGTTTATGACAAATAATAAAAATTTTTTTTACAAACCTGCTTTAATATTAGTAAACCCGCAGCTAGGTGAAAACGTCGGGATGGCAGCT
>CAYMQD010000162.1:0-3490 GCA_964392475.1 uncultured Alphaproteobacteria bacterium | reverse complement strand
CACGGATGACTTTTATTAGTAAGCCCATTTATTACAGGTATGCCAGAAAAAGTAACGTATTCTTCCAAAGTATCATGAGAGATAGCTCTCACCATTAAAACATCACAATACCTTCCTAGAACCCTAGCTGTATCGGATATAGTTTCACCTCTTCCAAGTTGCAAATTATTTGAATCTAATACAATAACATTACCACCCAATTCTTTCATTGCCAATTCAAATGAAATTCTGGTCCTAGTAGAAGGTTTTTCAAATATCATAGCAAGACTTAAACCTGATAGATTTTTTAGAATTTTACTTTTATCTGCACGTGCTTGCTTAAGCTTCTTTGCTCTGTTAAGTATAAAGTTTAACGTAGAAAAGTCATGATCAATTAAATCTATAAAATTATTCATCTAACAAACCTTGCATCGCTTTTTCTGTTTTATCTAAACCTATTTTAATATCACTTTCTTCTATATTTAAAGCAGGCATATATCTAATAACATTCCCTGCGGCAGGAACAGTTAATATACCTTGATCTTTTAAAGCCTGAAATACTTTTGCATTCGAAATTTCACATTCTATCCCAATCATTAAACCACGTCCTTTAATTTTTCCAAAAACACCCTTATAGGAAAGACTTAAATCTTTTAATCTATCAACAATGTATTTACCTTTATGTGAAACATTTTTTAAAAAATTAGGTTGTGAAATATGATTTAAAACTGTCCGGGCTGCTACACATGCAAGATAATTTCCACCAAAAGTAGAACCGTGAGTACCAGGCACCATTCCTTTAGATGCTTCCTTTGAAGATAAAATTGCTCCAATCGGAAAACCACCTCCTAGTCCTTTAGCTAAACTCATTATATCAGGAGTAACATTATCCCATTCATAAGCAAACAATTTTCCTGATCTTCCCACGCCTGACTGAACTTCATCTAAGGCTAAAAGTACACCTCTTTCATTACATATCTTTCGAATAGAAGATAAATAGTTTTTCGGGGCTACGTTTATACCTCCTTCTCCCTGAACAGGTTCGATAAATACAGCGGCAGTTTGATCAGTAATCTTTTCATTTAATCCAGAAATATCACCAAAATCTACTCTATCAAAACCATCTGGAACTGGTTCAAAGCCTTCTCTATGAAGAGAATTATCTCCTGCTGCTAACCCTCCCAAAGTTCTTCCGTGAAATGCTCCTGTAGCAACTAAAATGCGAGTTCTATCTTTTTCTCCATTTACATAGTGATATCTTCGAGCTATCTTTATAACTCCTTCTGAAGACTCTGCACCAGAATTGCAAAAAAACACACAATCGGCAAATGACAAGTTACAAAGTTGCTGAGCAAGTTCCTCTTGCAACTCTATAGTATAAAGATTGGATGTATGCCATAGTGCTTCGGCCTGACTCTTTATATTCTTTACCATGGCTGGATGACAATGACCTAAAGAGTTAACAGCAATACCTGCAGCAAAATCTAAATATTTTTATCCACTATATGTATATAGCCAAGATACTCTCCCTTTTGTAAAGCTAAGGTCTGATCGCGCATATGTAGTCATCACAGATGAGTTATTAGTATTTTTTTCTTTTGCCATATTCTATAAAATCTTTAATGATAAAAATTAAGGTTTTAGATACCATCCTTTTGTAAGCATAATCCAAGATATAAAGTATAAAAATATATTTATACTTGTTAATACAAACATTCCAATATATATATTGGCATCAGCATACCCAATCATAGAATATCTAAAGCCATCTATCATGTAAAAAAAAGGATTATACTGGCTAATAGTATAAAAAGGTTCAGGTAGTCTATTTATAGAGTAAAATGTTCCAGAAAGAAAAGTAAGTGGTGTAATAGCAAAATTAGTTATAGCCCCAATATGATCAAATTTCTCAGCCCAAATTCCTGCAATTAAGCCTATTAAGGCCATCATTATGGATCCACTAATAGCAAAAAATGCAAAGAAAAAAATATTACTTATATTTATATCCACAAACGGAATCATCAATATAGCCGTAGCTATTCCTACTAAAATTGCCCTTGTTATAGCTCCAAATATAAAAGCAATATTTATTTCATGTGCCGTAAATGGTGGCATTAGTAAATCAACTATATTTCCCATTATTTTTGAAGAAATCAGTGAAGAAGAAGTATTAGTAAAAGCATTTTGAGCCATAGTCATAATTATTAAACCCGGGGCAAGAAATTCAATGTATTTAATTCCACCGACATCCACTACTGCCCGTCCCAGAGCAAGAGAAAAAACTGCTAAAAACAATAAAGTAGTCAAGGCAGGGCCTGCAATAGTTTGTTGATATACCTTTAAAAATCTTTCTACTTCTTTGGAGTAAAGAGTCCATAGTCCAACCCAATTTACTGCGCCTATCGTTCTATCAGAAAGGGGACTCAATTTATGTTTTGTTGTCTTTTCCATAATTTCTGTTTATTAAGTTTATGTAATATAGTTTAATTTTAAGTAAATATTTTTTGCAATATCAAAAAGTTTATCTAATGAATACTAAAAATGTTACAATTTGGCATAATCCCCGATGTTCGAAATCTCGAACGGCCTTGAAAATTTTAGGTTCTATAGAAATAGAAATTAATATTTATCTATATCTAGAACAATCACCCAAAAAAGAAGAGATCATGAAAATTTTAAAACTTATGAACACTAATGCAAGAAACATTATGCGACAAGGAGAAATATTATATAAAAAAAATAATTTAAAAAATATTACAGAAGATACTACTTTAATAGATTATATGATAAAGCATCCTATCTTAATTGAAAGACCTATAGTAGTTTATAAGCAAAAAGCAATTATAGGAAGACCCCCTGAAAATATTTTCAAATTATTTAATAAACATGACAAAGTCTAGTAATTAACTCAATTTATCTCCTATTCTAATTTTCCACCCCCTTAATGCTTCTCTTGCCTGAGTTATTTTTTTTCCTGGTCTTTGAATTTTTAAAAGACGAAGAGCATCTTTTCCACAAGCTACAAGAAATTCCTCATCTAACAATGTACCAGGTTTTCCAATTCTTTTTACAATTTCTGCCTCAAATACTTTTACTAACTCTTTTTTTATGAAACAGTTTGAGGAAGGAATTGGGTTTAAAGCCCTTATACGCCTATCTAATTCTTCTGCTGATTGTCTGAAATCTAGTAATCTATCCTTAGAACTTATTTTTGGAGCATAGCAAACACCTTTTTTCTCTTGCAAAAATGGTTTTAAATTTCCCTCAGAGTACAAATTAATAGCAGACGCTAAAATATCTGCCCCTTTATTTGATAAAAGATCGTGTAGTTCATTATAAGTAACTTTTTCTGAAATAGGCACACTTACTCTTTTTAAAATTGGCCCTGTATCCATACCTTCATCTAAAAGCATTATAGATACCCCAGACTCTTTATCGCCTGACATAATTGTATGTTGAATTGGAGCAGCACCTCTCCAACGAGGCAAACAGGAAGCATGTAAGTTAATAC
>CAYMQD010000161.1:0-5061 GCA_964392475.1 uncultured Alphaproteobacteria bacterium | reverse complement strand
TTGGATCAATTTGACGTAATGAACCAGATGCTGCATTCCGTGGATTTGAAAAAATAGGTTTTCCTAAGCTTAATTGAGACTGATTAAGCTTCATAAATGAAACATTAGAAATATATACTTCCCCTCTTATTTCTATATATTCCGGAGCCTGTATTTTTAAACGAGGAGGTATTGCATTTATAGTTGCTAGATTTTTAGTAACATCTTCACCGTAAACACCGTCACCTCTAGTAAGCCCATAAATAAGTTTCTGATTCTTATAATGTAAGCTTGCTGATAATCCATCAACTTTTGTCTCTGCTATAATCTCAATAGAGTGATTATTAGGTGATTTTAAAAGTTTACATACTTTATTAATAAATTCCTCTACATCCTCCTTTGAAGTAGCATTATCAAGTGAAAGCATAGGTAGAATGTGTGCTATTTTTTTAAACTTTTTAGATACGGGCGCACCTACTTTTTGAAAAATATCTGGTTGATTGGTAATTTTGGGATAACGCTTTAAAATTTCATTATTTAACTCTCTTAGTTCATCGTATTTTGCATCACTTATAATAGGGTTATCTTCATTATAATATAAATTATCATGCTTAGAGATTTCTTCTGAATTTTTGTTAAATAATTGTTTTATTTCTATTTCTGTTAGATCTTCCAGATTTATATTAATCAAGATTCTCTCCGCCATTCTTATTCTTTACTAATTCAATTAATTTATTTGCTGCTCCTCTAGCTTCCACTGTAACTTTATGGCCAGCTAGCATCTTAGCTATAGCTTCTTTTCTCTCATCCTCTAAAAGCTCAATAACTTCAGTGTTAGATTTTCCATTATTACTATACTTAGAAACTTGCCACTGGAAATTAGCATGAGCAGCTACCTGAGCTTGATGGGTCACCGCAAGAATTTGTTGATTTACACCTAGGATAGCCAATCGCTTACCCACTGAATCTGAAGTCGTCCCATCTATACCTGCATCTATTTCATCAAATACTAAGGTTTTTTGGGGGGCAAATACTGATAAGACTGCACGAAGTGAGAGCATTAATCTAGAAAGTTCTCCTCCTGAGGCAATTTTATATAGCGGTTCATAACTAAGATTATTATTTGTAGAAACTAGAAACTTTACATTTTCCATACCATTTTCATTCCAATTTGATTCATCTAATTGTTCTAATGAAGTAAAAAATTTTACATTGTGAAGTTTCAGTTGGGGAAATTCTTTATGAAGGTTAGCATCTAAAACTTTTCCAGCATCTAATCTTTTCTTACTGAGTTTCTTTGATGCGTTTATATATTTTTCTCTAATTTCTGTTTTTCGGTTAAAAAGTATCTCCAAATTTTTATTGTTCTTATTAAGCCCTTCAATTTTTAAAATAATTTCATCCTTTATATTATTTAACTCATTTACATCTACCTTATATCGTCGAGAAGCTGCTCTTAAGGCAAACAGCCTAGATTCTATATTCTCTAGTTCCGACTGATTATATTCTATTTGACTAGAAATGGATTCAAATTCATTCCAAACTTCTGAAAGTTCAATTTCTAGCCTTTCTAAAGAGGAAATAAGGTTATCCAATCTTCCTCCTGATTGTGCGCCTAACAGAGAGATATTTTTAGATACATTACTAAAGTTACTCATAAGACTTGAGTTATTTATCAAATATATGTTTTCTAATGCCTTTAATGCTGAAGAAATTTTTTCTGTTTGCATCATAAATTTTCGTTTATTTTCTAAATTTCTTTCTTCATTATATATTGGAGACAGCTCACTTAACTCTGACAACTGATCTTTCAAACTTAACTCCAAAAACTCAGCTTCTTTGTTTATTTGCATTTGTTCAGAATAAAGTTTTTTAGCATCCGTCCATTCCTTATAAATATAAAAGACCTCGTCGTTTAACTTTTTATTTTGTGCAAAACTATCTAATATCTGTCTATGATTTTCATAATCTAACAATCCTATACGATCATTTTGCCCATTGATTTCAACTAAAAGCTCTCCTATTTCAGATAACAGTCCTATAGTAATACTTTGATCATTTATGAATGCTCTACTTTTTCCATCACTACTAAGTTCTCTTCTTAAAATCAATTCTCTAGACTCTATACCTATTCCCTTATCTATTGCTAATAGTAAAGCTGGATGATTTTCTTCTAAAATAAATTTAGCAGTAACACTTGCTTTCTTCTCTCCATACGAGACTAATCTAGCTGCTGCCCTATGACCAATAGCTAATCCTAAGGCACCTAAGAGTATAGATTTTCCAGCACCTGTTTCTCCTGTAAGAGCACAAAAACCGTTCTTAAACTCAACTTCAAGTTGATTTATAAGCACGACATTACGAATGGAGAGAGAGCTTAACATAAATTCTTAAAAAAATGATTCAAAAAAATATTGCTGTTTTTTCTTTTCTTCTAATTTTGTTAATAATTTATAAGCATAATTGTACCATTCGCTTCTTGGATAATTATATCCAAGCACTGCTGCCGCTGCTTGTGCTTCCTCTTTTACACCTAAAATTAAATAAACTTCAGTAATTCTTGCTAAAGCTTCAGGCACGTGACTAGTACTTTGATATTTTTCTATTACATTTTGGAATCGTTTTATAGAAGCTAAATACTGTTTAAGACTAAGATAAGTCCTACCTACTTCCATTTCTTGTCCGGCTAAATGGTCCAAAGCTAAGTCTCTTTTGGCCCTTCCATCTCTTGCATACTCTCCATCTGGAAACCTTGCAATTAGCTCATCAAACGCAGCCAATGCTCTTTGCGTATTACCCTGATCCCTCGCGATATCATTAATCTGCTCATAGTATGAAATAGCAATTAGGTAATATGCATAATCTACGTTCTCTGAAGAAGGGTATAACTCTATATATCTTAAAGCAGAAGCTATAGCTAGTTCATAATCATTACGTTGATATCTAGAGTAGGTCGACATTAATAAAGATCTTTTTGCCCATATTGAATATGGGTGTTGCCTTTCAACTTCATCAAATTCTTCCGAGGCTTCAGTGAAGTCTCCTTCTATAAGTCTATCTAATGCAGTATTATATATATCTTCTACTGACCTCTCAATATATTGAGGTTCATTACTATCTCCAGCACAAGCACTTATACATGCTGAAATTATAAAACTTATAATTATTAAATTTATATTTTTCAAAAATATGTTCATTTTAGCTTTCATATATTTTTATCTTTTTCTTACTTAAATTTATAAATATATATTATATATTGTTTTTTATAATTTTAACCTAAAATTTAATTTATTATGGCTATCAAAGACAATGAGTTTCTAAAATTTGCACACGAACTTGCAGAAACAGCAAGGAAAGAGATTATACCTTATTTCAGAAAATCAAAACTTATAGTTGATATCAAATCTGGACGAGGAGGTTCACTGCAACCTGTAACTGTAGCAGATAAATCTGCTGAGCTAGCTATGCGCGATTTAATTAGAACACGTTATCCAAATCATGGAATAGTTGGAGAAGAATATGAAAACTTTTCTGAAAATAATGAATATGTTTGGTTTTTAGACCCTATTGATGGAACAAAAAGCTTTATTGCTGGACTTCCAACTTTTGGAACTATGATTGGTCTTACTAAAGATAAAAAAGCAATATTGGGTTTAATTGATCAACCTATAACAGGAGATAGAATTTGGGGAAGTTCTAGAGGTGCATTCCTAAATGGAAATGAAATACAAACTAGAAGATGTAAAAGTTTAAAGCATGCAATATTTGCAACTACTGATCCAGATATGTTTATTGAAAAATCAAAAAACATATTTATAGAACTAAATAATATGGTTAAATTTACACGCTATGGGACAGATTGTTGGGGCTATGCAATGCTAGCTGCGGGTCATATAGATATAGTAATAGAAAGAAATTTAAAACCATGGGATACTGTAGCTGCTTATGCAATAGTAAATGCTAGTGGAGGATCAATAAGTGGATGGAGTGGAAATGAAAATCAATTTTCTGGAGAAATATGTGCAGCTGGAGATCCAAAAATACACAAAACACTTTTAAACCAAATAAATAAATAGTCTTGTATATTATATTGTGTAAACAATATATAAAATACATTTAAAAAATTTTTGAAAGTATATCCATGACAACTGAGCCTATGAAATATGATCTTGTAATAGTAGGATGTGGACCAGCTGGCCTATCAACTGCAATTAGAATAAAACAACTTGATAGAGAACACGGAACAAATACAAGTGTATGCATAGTTGAAAAAGGTTCAGAAGTAGGAGCCCATATATTATCTGGGGCGGTGTTAGAAACTCGTGCCCTTGAAGAGCTTTTCCCTAATTGGAAAAAAATGCAAGCTCCTATTAATACTGAAGCTAGGATTGATAAATTTAAAATTTTAAACAAAAAAAGTTCAATTAATATACCTTCATGGGTTCTTCCTCGAGTAATGAATAACTCTGGCAACTATATTGTAAGTTTAGGAAATTTATGTAGATGGTTGTCTAAAGAAGCTGAAAAATTAGGAGTTGAAATATATCCAGGATTTTCAGCATCAAAAATTATTTATGACGAAAATGCTAAAGTAAAAGGCGTCCTTACAGGAAGCTCAGGAGTTTCAAAAAATAATGAAAAAACTCCTAGATATGAACCAGGCATAGAATTAATAGCGAAACAAACTATCTTTGCGGAAGGGTGTAGAGGACACTTGGGAAAGGAACTTATTGCCAAATATAAACTCAGCCAAGGAAAAATACATCAAACTTATGGCATAGGTATTAAAGAATTATGGGAAATTGATCCTAATAAACATATAGATGGTCTTACGCTGCATACCATAGGATGGCCGTTAAAATCAAATATTTATGGAGGATCTTTTGTATATCATTTTGAAGAAAATTTAGTTTCTTTGGGATTCGTAATGGGGCTTGATTATTCTAACCCTTACTATGCATATTTATAGCACTTGTTTATTAAATTTGGCTAGTTCAGAGGGGTTTCCAACTCTTTGTTATAGATCCTGCTCAAATCCTACTACATCTTTTATCTCCTTCTATTGTTTCTTTGCTTTTCCCT
>CAYMQD010000160.1:0-5677 GCA_964392475.1 uncultured Alphaproteobacteria bacterium | reverse complement strand
TTGTTAAAAAAAATGGAGAAAAGTTTATTGCAGAAGTTAAAACTGGAGCTTCTGCTTTAATTCAAAACAGAAATACTAGAAGACAAATCTTAGAATATAGTCATTTAAGCCAAAATAAAACGGTATTACTAGTAGATATTGAAAATAAAAAAATTAAAAAAATTGATTTTAATTAAAAATTTATATTTTTATTTAAAACTAAATTTTATACAGGTAAGGCTAATTTAAATTCTGTTTTTTTTTTGATGTTTTCATGTAGCTCTAAAGGTGCTTGGTAGAGATTAGAGCAGTATCCACTAAGGATATTGCACCCGTGTACTTGACATTTTTATTTAATTATTCAACATAATTTTATGTCTGACCAACTCATAATATCAATATTATTATTATTACTTTTTTTATTTTTTATCTGGGGAAAGTATCGTTATGATGGCGTTTCACTTATAATTTTGTCAATATTTGTATTATTAGGTTACGTATCACCATCTAAAGCTTTTTCAGGGTTAGGCCATCCTGCAGTAGTTACAGTAGCACTAGTGCTTCTGATCAGCAAAGGTTTAGAGGTATCGGGATTTATTTCTGTTATAGGAGAAAAGCTAGAAAAAATAGTTTCCTCGCAATTCCAATTTATATTAGTTATATGTTTTATTACAGCTTTTTTGTCGTCCTTTATGAATAATATTGGGGCAATGGCGATGTTATTGCCTATTACACTAGGAATATGTAAAAAAATGCAATGGAACCCCTCCAAAGTTTTAATGCCTCTAGCTTTTTCATCTATTTTAGGAGGGATGAATACTAAAATTGGTACGCCTCCAAATATAATCATATCTGAAATGAGAGCAGATTATACTTCATCTCCATATTCTTTCTTTGATTTTAGTTATGTAGGAATTCCTGTATGTTTTTTTGGTATTTTATTTATTATTTTTTTAGGTTCAAAGTTAATTACTAAAAGAAAAGAAAAAGAAATTTATTCTCCTTTAGTGGAATTAGAAGACTTTCTTGTAGAGATGAATATTCAGAACAATAGTCCATTGATTGAGATGAGAGTAAATCAGTTTAGAAGTGAGTTAGACGTTGATACTTCTTTAATGGGATATGTTAATAATGAAGGAAAAAAAACAGAGCTACATGGAAATCAAAAACTTTTAAAAGAACAAACTCTTATTTTTAAAATAAACCCAGATGATATTTCTGAACTTCAACAAAAATATAAATTAAAAATTAACTCTGAAAATATTTCAGAGGATACTGATCATAATTTTGGGGCTATTGAAGCAATAGTGATTCCTAAATCTAGAATAATAGGAAGAAAATATAAATATTTTAAAAGACTAATTGGAGATAGCTTTGCTTTATTAGGTTTATGGAGAAGAGGTTTAAAATTTAGATTTAGATTGTCAAACGAGACTTTTCAATCAGGAGATGTGCTTTTAATTGCCTATAGAGGAGACGTTAAAAGAATTGGGGAAAAACTAGAAACAGCTGGGTTAATGCCATTATGGAAAAGAGAATTTGATATTTTAAAAAAGCCGTCAAAAGCTTTGTTAGCAATTTTCATATTTGCCATTAGCTTGATGACAATAATTTTTAACTTACTACCAATTATTATTTCTTTTTTGCTGTGTGTATTGGCTTATGTAAGCGTTAAATTATTAACAGGAGACGGTGTATATAAACATATAGATTGGCCAGTAGTAGTATTGTTAGCAGCCATGATTCCCATTGGTAATAGTATTATGGAATATGGTATTTCTAAAAGCATAGCAGATTTATTAGTAAATTATTCGGCTAGTTTAGATTTATTTTGGATACTAATAATTTTAATGATTAGTACCATGTTCTTATCAGATATTATAAATAATGCTGCTACAGCAGTTATAATGACACCCATAGCTTATAATATTGCTTTAGCTACAGAACAATCTGTAGACGCTTTTTTAATGACTGTTGCAATAGGTGCTAGTTGTGCATTCTTATCACCTATAGGGCACCAATGTAATACTTTGATTATGGGTCCAGGCAATTATAAGTTTGGAGATTATTGGAAACTAGGATTACCTTTAGAAATAATTATAATTTTAGTTTCAATTCCTTGCATATTATATTTGTGGAATTAATTTAAATAATTATTAATTTATGATAAATTTAAAGATTAACTAGGGAAAATAGTTATGAATGACAAAGTAATAGGTATTGTTGACGAGCCTATTGGCTCTGCAAAGTCTGACGCACTTAAAATAGGATTATACGCAAAAGATAAGGTAGACCTAAAAAATCTGTTTTTCAAATTACTTGTTTTTTTAATAAAAATTACGCGTTATTTTCATGATTAAATTCTGGGTCTATTGGAACCTTTATTCCATTTAGAAGATGATTTGTTCTACCAGCAAGCGATACAATTGACAAAAACTCAGCATATTGATCATCGTTCATCCCTTTAGCGCGGGCAGCTGCAGTATGAGAATGTATACAGTACTCACAGCTATTAGCGATAGAAACAGCAGCATAGATAAGTTCCTTAGTCATAGGGTCAAGATGACTTGGTTTTGCCATAATAGCTTTGACGTCACGCCAAGTGGCCTCAAGCAGGTCTGCATCAAAGGCAAGATAATGCCATAAATTATTTATGAAGTCGCTTCCACGTGTGGCACGAATATCATCAAAAATAACTTTAACACGAGGATTGGCTTCAGGGTTTTGTGGTGGTGATATAGTAGACATTAGGTTGCCTTTCTATTGTAATGGTATAAATTTAACATCTTGTGTTGCATCTAACAAGAATATCAATTTTATTAAGTATTGTTCAGTCATTTATAATTTCAGATAGAGTTAGTTATTAAACTTTATTTTTTTGAAAAAATTTTGTCAAAAAATATTGTAATTGTATTCTGCTAACAAATCTAAGGCCAAAATCTATATTGCCTCGAATCTTTTTTATAATAATAATGTTCTCTGAATATTCTAAATTAGGAGTCTATTAAATTATTAAAGGTTTTATCATGTTAGGATAAGTATTATATTTTTTCAAAATATGCCACCTATCTTTCAAAATTGTTCTAAGATATCTATAATGTCCTAATTTCATAAAACTTCTAAAGTCAATGTTTAATCGCTTTGCTATTTCTTTCTCAAAATCAAATAGTCTATTCATAATTGGGTATATTTTATCCAAATTATCTTTAAATTTTTTATCATTTTTTAAGGTATACCCAAATCTTTTATTAAAAGGATAAAATAAAGTGTTCAATATTAATCTATCCGCTTCACTAAAAACTTTACCTATTTTTTTTCTTGGAAGGCTTCCAAAAGCTTTGCTATTAGGACTACTACGATCACCCCACCACTTCTCTCCTTGAGCAGTCATTTCATAGAGAGTATTTTCTTCTTTAATTTCCATCCATTTACTTAAAGCCTTAATGGTTTTTTCTGGTTTTTTTTTAAGATCCTCTAGTCTTAAACCAATAGTATCTCTGTCTGAAATAGCTACATTATCTATTTCATATAGCATAGTTCTGATATTCATAACTATTTCATAGTAATCATTTTTCATAAAATATTCATGAGACCAAGACTCACAACTATCTACGGGGTCTCTTACCATTACTATCCATTTATCATATGGAGCTTTTCTAATAAAATTTAATTTTGCACAAACATCAGGATTATGGATGTGATAAAAAATAGTTTTTTTATAGTTATATACTTTGCTTTTAGCTTTTTCGTATGCTACATGCAAAAGCTTAAAGAAAATATATTGATCTAAATATTGATGCTGAGGAATCAAATAATCTAGTTCTTCTTTAAATATTTTTTTATCTACTGATAAAAATTTTTTTCTATTTTCACCAAGTTCAGTCATTCCTTCGGTTATTCCTAAATTTGCTATTTTACTTTTGTTTATTGAGTCTACGGGATGACTTTTTCTAGCGTCAAAAAAAACAGGATAATAAGATATAAATCTATCTATTATATTTGACCATCCATCCTTAATAATATTTTTCCATGTAGACGGATCAAAAAACTCACTGAAATAAAAACTTGGTATTGTAGATATCTGTGAATGATTATCTATTAGGCTATGCAATAAACCTGTTCCACTCCTTCCAAAGTGTATTAAACTAATAATTCTTTCTGGTAATCTTTCTTTTTCATTTTCAATTAAACCTGAAAAATAAGGGTTTTTTATTTTATCATTTTTATTAAGACTTAAAGCATTTTCAACCTTGTCTAAATAGACTACAGCCTTTTCTCTACCTAAATGAAGTTTGTATTTTAATAAAGACAATCCTAGTTCATTTATTTTTAGTTTCCTATTAAAAAGAGTAGATAGTTTTTTATTACAGTTCAATGTTGAAGAATAAATAATGTGTAAAGGATAATAGATATTATTCCATGCTTCATCATAATCAGAATTTTTCTCTATTGCATAAGTTAAAACGTCTAAAGCCTTATTAATACTTCCTAATTGGATATACGAATTTCCCAAATAATTATATGGTAAACAATAATTAGGGTTTAAAGATATTGCCCTTTTAAAAAAAGCTACTGACCTTTCAAATTTTTTAGTCTCTACTAAGGTTACGCCTAAATTTATAATTGCTTCAAAATAATTTGGATTTAGTTTTATAGATATTAAGTAATTAGCCTCCGCCTCAGTTTTTTTACCTTGCAAATTTAATACATTACCTAAATTGTAGTATGCGTAAGAATATTGTGTATTAATTTCTATAGCTTTTCTAAAGCTAACTTCTGCATCTTGAAGCATCCCTAAGTCCTTTTGTAATGCTCCTAAGTTATTATATGTGTCAGCCTCTTGTGGATGAAGTGCTGCTGTTTTTTTAAATGCATATAGAGATTCAACTAATTTATTATTGCTTCTCCAAAGCAACCCCAAGACTTTCCAGCTAAGTTGGTTGTTTGGGAAATTATTAGTGATATTTATTGCTAATTTTTCAGCCTCTAAATATTGACCCTTATTAAAAAGGTTTGTCAGACTTATAAGTATTTCATTAGAAGGATTTAGCATTTACAGTTTATAAATTTAATTTCTAGCAAGAAAAATGCCATTATGAATTTAAACTTTGTATAGCAGTCATATAATTTATAGTCTGCTACTTTTAATCATTACTAAGCACTCTAAATAAAGTTTTATAAGTATTCTATAAATAATTGAAATTATAAAAATAAAGCATTAAAAACAGTCTTAGCTATAAGATCATAAAAATATCTAATCTTGAAATAAAACTAAAAGAGCAAAGATGCATTGTTTTCACTATAAAAGAGTTTAATTATTTTTTTTATAATTAAATAAGTAAGATATAATTTAATGTCGTTTAATTTTATTATCTTAATAAGAATTATAAAAATCTCGACTAATGATGATGAAAATAAGTATAAAAAGAATGAGACACTAAAGAACTAATTGAATATTTTTTTTCCTGACAAAATATAGATTGCCCCAGCAGCATATCCAGCTTCATGGTCCATATCTGCACCTACTACAATATCATCATATCCATCTTTATTAAAATCATAGCCCGTAAATAAACCTGGTCCTAAATATGATAGGAATGAACTAATTACATATTTAAAATCTTTTTCATTTAGTAAAATTTTCTTAGGCATTTTTTGTAAATCTTTTCCAGATAATAAGTGTAGACTTCCTGCTTTT
>CAYMQD010000159.1:0-3571 GCA_964392475.1 uncultured Alphaproteobacteria bacterium | reverse complement strand
TAATAGTCAGTGAATCAGGTATAGAGGTAAGACCTACATCCTCATTTCAAAGAGTTTTACAAAGAGCAGCACACCATGTACAAACATCTGGACAAAAGGAGGTCAGCGGTGAAAATGTATTAGTAGCGCTATTTTCTGAACGAGAGAGTCACGCTGTATATTATTTACAACAACAAAATATTAATCGACTAGACTTAGTAAATTATGTTAGCCATGGAATTAAGAAATCTTCCAATGAAAGCCAAGATGAAACAAAAGTATTAGAAAATGAGAAATTTGGTGAAAATGAAGAGCAATCATTGTCAAGCTTTTGCGTTAATCTTAATAACAAAGCACAAAAGGGCCTTATAGATCCATTGATAGGGAGGATAGAGGAGCTTGAAAGAACAATTCAGGTGCTATGCAGGCGTAATAAAAATAATCCTCTTTTTGTAGGGGATCCTGGAGTAGGTAAAACTGCTATAGCAGAGGGTTTGGCAAAAAATATAGTTGAAGGGAATGTTCCGGAAGTATTAAAAAAATCAACTATATACTCCTTAGAAATGGGGAATTTACTTGCCGGAACTAGGTATAGAGGTGATTTTGAAGAACGTCTCATTGCAGTAATTGAAGAATTAGAAAAAGATGAAGGTTCAATTCTATTCATAGATGAAATACATACTGTTATTGGTGCTGGTGCAACTTCTGGCGGTGCAATGGATGCTTCAAATTTGCTGAAACCTGCTTTAGCCAGCGGAAAATTAAGGTGTATGGGTTCAACTACCTATAAGGAATACAGAGGATATTTTGAAAAGGATAGAGCTCTTTTAAGGAGATTTCAAAAAATTGACATAATAGAACCTTCAATAGCTGATTCTATTAAGATTATGGAAGGTATTAAGCCGTATTATGAAAAACATCATAAAGTTAGGTTTAGTAAAGCAGCAATTAAGGCATCCGTTGAGTTATCAGAGAAATATATTGGTGATAGGAAACTTCCTGATAAAGCAATAGATGTAATTGATGAGACTGGAGCTGCTGAAAAACTTAAATCTGCTAGTAGAAGAAAACAGTTGATTGGTATAAAGGAAATAGAGGTTATAGTTGCAAAAATTGCTAGAATCCCTGCTAAATCTGTTTCAAAAGATGATAAGATTATATTATCTAATTTAGAGCGTAACTTAGAGCTTGTTGTATACGGACAACAACAAGCTATTAGTAGCTTGTCTGATGCAATAAAATTAGCTAGATCAGGACTAGGGGAAGAGGAAAAACCAATCGGCTGTTATTTATTTTCTGGACCTACAGGTGTAGGAAAAACTGAGGTTACAAAGCAGCTAGCCATATCTTTAGGATTGGAATTTTTAAGATTTGATATGTCAGAATATATGGAAAAACATAGCGTCTCGAGGTTAATTGGAGCGCCTCCAGGTTATGTAGGATTTGATCAAGGAGGGTTACTTACAGATTCTGTTGATAAAAATCCTCACTGTGTATTATTACTTGATGAAATCGAAAAGGCACATCCAGATCTGTTTAATATATTATTACAAGTTATGGATTATGGAACACTTACTGATCACAGTGGTAAAAAGGTAAGCTTTAGAAATGTTATATTAATTATGACTACGAATGCAGGAGCTGCGCAACATTCGATGCCTGCTATTGGTTTTGGGAATAAGACTAGACAGAAAGATGCTGAAGATATAATTAATAAACTTTTCGCTCCTGAATTTAGAAACAGACTGGATGCTATTATTCCTTTTAATATTTTATCTTTAAACACAATTTTTAAAGTGGTGGAAAAATTTATTAACCAGTTAGAAGCAAAATTGTCAGAGAGAAGTATAACTGTCTCTATATCTGAAAAAGCTAAGGAAAAGATTGCTAAAGAGGGATATGATCCAGAATATGGAGCAAGACCTATACTACGTTTAGTTCAAGAAAAAATCAAAAAACCTTTGTCCGATGAACTTTTATTTGGTGAGCTTTCAGCAGGTGATCATATAGATATTGTTATAAGAAAAGGTGACATAGCTACAGAAGTAAAATATTTAAATGGAGACGGGAAAAAAGTTAAAACTAAAAAGAAATCAGTGAATGCAAAATAAATTATTTTTTTCTAAAAGGAGTAAAACTACTTTCTATATTTTTTATTTCACTAGTTATTAACTTTTTCTCTTGTTCTAAGAAGTTCTTTATTGCATCTCTAAACATTGGTTCTCTAATATAGTGAGAACTGTATGTAGCTACTGGCATATATCCTCTTAATATTTTATGTGGTCCTTGAGCTCCTGCTTCTACAGTCTTTAAATTCAACTTGATTGCTTCTTCTATGGCTCTGTAGTAACAAACTTCAAAATGTAGGAATGGTATTTCTTCTCTACATCCCCAATACCGACCAAATAATGTATCTTTACCAATTAAATTCATAGCTCCTGCAATCTTTGTATTATTTTTAATTGCCATTACAAATAAAATTTTATCAGCCATGGTTTTCCTCAAATTTTTAAAAAATGCTTTATTAAGGTAAGCTCTTCCCCATTTTTTTTGGCTTGTAATTATATAAAAGTTATACATTTCTTCCCAGTCGGAATCAGAAGCTTTTGTACCTAAAAAACATTGAATATTTATTCCATATTTTTTTACTGAATTACGTTCTTTTTTAATCATTTTTCTTTTTCTAGAAGATAATGAAGATAAAAATTCATTAAAACTTTTATAATTCTTATTTTTAAAATGAAATTGTTGGCCAATTCTCGATAATAATCCATGAGACTCGAACAAGTTTAACTCTTCCTTATTGCAAAAAGTTATATGTAGGGAGGATATGTTTATACTTTGAGTAAATTTAATTAGTGTATCTATCAATTGTCCTTTTGTATCCTTGGGAGCACTTGGATGCACAAGAAGTCTTGGTCCTGTTACTGGTGTAAAAGGTATAGAGACTTGTAGTTTGGGATAATAGTTTCTATTATTTTGTATAAATGCCTCGGCCCACCCATGGTCAAATACATATTCCCCCTGGCTGTGGCTTTTTAGGTAAGTTGGAGTGCAGGCAACTATTTTATTTTTAAATTTAAGGCAAAGATGCATGGGTATCCATCCAGTTTCTTTACCTACACAACCTGAATTTTCTAACTCTAGTAGAAAGCTATGATTTACGAAAGGATTTTCCGTACCTGCACATTCATTCCATACATCAGAATTAATTGACGCTATCGATTTAAAGATATGATAGGAGTAGAGACCTTTATTCAAGATGGGTTGTGCTGGTCTCAAATATACCATCTACTTCCACAGAAACTCCTCTAGGAAGTGAGTTTACACCTACTGCAAATCTGGTATGCTTGCCCAATTCCCCGAAAACTTCAACAATAAGGTCAGAAGCACCATTAGCTATCTCTGGTTGGTTTTCAAAATCAGCTGTAGAGTTTACAAAGACTCCTAATTTTAAGCATTTTGTAATCATATCGAAATTGCTTATTGATTGTTTTAGAACAGAACTGATATGTAGAGCACAAGTTCTAGCGGCTTTTTTTCCAGTATCAATATCAATTTCTCTACCAACTTTTCCTTTGTAAAGTATATC
>CAYMQD010000158.1:0-3689 GCA_964392475.1 uncultured Alphaproteobacteria bacterium | reverse complement strand
TAGTATTATAAATGTTTTTAATGGAAAATTAATACAACAATATAAATTAGATAAAGAACTACATCAAAATAGTATAAGGCATTTAGATATATCTAATGCTGGTGATGTAGCTATAGCTTGTCAGTATAATGGCAATATTCAAAAAGAGGTTCCTGTATTAGCTATCATTAATAAAGAGTGTGAAGTTCAGTTTTTAAATTTACCTAAACGTTATTCAAAAATGATTAAGAATTATTGCGGTGGCGTAAAAATTCACGAGGAGGCTAATATATTAACCGCATCGTTTCCTAGAGGAGGAATATTAGCTTTTTGGGAGTTGTCTAGTGGAAAGTTTATGGGTTTTAAAAATAACAAAGATGTTTGTGGTATTGATATTGTTACAAGCCTATCTTTGTTTATTGCATCAAATGGTCAAGGACAAATTTTTAGTTTTGATAAAAATAATTATGAAAATATTTTTAACAAAAACATCCAATGGGATAATCATCTTAAAGTTATAAAATATTAGAAGGATTAAACATCACTTACAGTATTAGAGTGAATTAAGAAAAATAATTAAATCATCTATATCTCTCTGGTTGCTAGAAAAAACTTTTTGTCTAGAATTTGCTGCTTCGCCACCGTGCCAATATATTGCTTCTAATATAGTTTTTGCTCTTCCATCATGTAAAAATGTGGCGTTGGGATTTACAGTTTTTGCTAAACCAATACCCCATAATGGAGCAGTCCTCCACTCTCTATTAGTTTCTTTATTGTTAAAAGTATAGTCTGCTAATTCTGCACCCATATCGTGCAATAATAAATCTGTATAAGGCCAAATTAACTGAAATGATAAAAAAGGAAATTTTGCATTTTTTGAGGTGACATATTTAGGAGTGTGGCAGGAAGTACATCCTACTTTATAAAATAGTTGTTTTCCATTTAAAACATTTTTATCAGATACATCCCTCCTTTTTGGAGGAGAAAGACCAGAAAGATAAAAGTCTATTTTGTTTAAAGTTAAATCTGATGCTTCGGTTTTTCCTATATCTAATTGTATACCTGTAGGAAACTTTTTACAATCTATCTGATGATTTGTACAATCACCATAAGCATTGTCTCTTAAGGGATTTGAAATTCCCATATCGTGAACAAAAGCATTAGCAGATTGAAGTATTAAACTCGGTGAAGTGGCTCTGTGACCGAATCTTCCTACTCTTTTATTATTTGTTTCTTTTTCTATTATCCAGTTAGCTCTACCAGAAATTCCATTTTTATCATTGTCTTGAGGGTCATGTTTTAAAAGTATATCTTCTTCAGTAATAGATTCCAAAAGTCCCATACCAATAACTTGTGGAGAAACTCTTGCTGAGATTGAATTATTTTCGTTAATATCTCCATAATAAAATCGTATAGGTTTAAAATTTACTTTTGATAAATTATGAAAAATATTATTTTTTAAAGAAATAGTAAATTCTTCTCTAAATATCTTAAAATCTACTTCCCTTGATAATCCTGGAACTGCAAAGCTTTGAAATTGTTTTCCATATATTTTATCGGACTCAAGATTTAAACCCTTATAATGTCCTACTTTTATAACAATTGATTGAGGTAAGTTATTTTTTGGTAAGTGGCCTCGTCCATCTTTTATATGACAGGATTGACAGGATCTTGAATTGAATAATGGACCTAAGCCATCTGAAGATCTTGTAGAAGATGGGGAGGAAACCCATAATTTTCTAAATAATCCATTTCCTATTAAAAAATTTTTTTTATCTTCGTTACTTAATGTTGTAAAGTGTTGGGAAAATGCATCTCTACCAAGTTTTGAGGTTGTTCCAGCACCACCTGAGAGGGCCTCCGATCTTTCAGCTTTGGAAAAATCACTAGTATTCCTTACTACTTTCTTGACTCGCTCTAATTCTTCTGAAGTTAAATCCTCCCTTGCCGCATAAGAAGCTGCACTAACAAATAAAGTTATAAGAAAAAATAAAAATACAACTTTTAAATTTTGCTTAACTAAATTCACATCTATTCAAACACTGCATTTGGGTTATCCAATGAGTCAGATCCTTCTAGTTCTAAATTATTTATTTTTAATGCAATAGCAACTTTTTCTATATATTTAGTTTGATTTACTAATGCATCGATTGCGTCTTGAACTATCTTGTTGCCTCGTTGATTGCCTTCTGCAATCATTTGGTCATAAGCTTGTCCATTTTCTGCTGTTTTTACCATTATAGACATTCTATTCATAGTATTCTTAAGTGCTCCAGCAAGATTCTCATTGAGATCTCTATCTTTATTTATCACTAAATCAGAAAGGGAGGGGCCTGACATCTGAGTACCATCTATCCTTATATATTTACCTAAATATATATTTTGGATCCCTAATGCATCATAATAATGAGAATTATGCGTATTATCTGAAAAGCAGTCATGTTCTTCTTCCGGATCGTGGAGCATAAGACCCAGTTGCATTCTTTCTCCAGCAAGTTCACCATAAGATAAACTACCCATTCCTACAATCAATGATTTTAGACCAATCACTTCCATTAACTCTTTTCAGGCCTTTCCATTTGATTGCCAATATATTAACAACTCTACTAAATCTGAAACTAATAATTCGGTTACAACTTTAAGATAAGTTCTTCTTCGTTCACAATTAGTATTAGTACAATTGTTGATATCAAAGTCTTTATATGATCTGTTTCCAGATCCTTTTCTAACACCATTAATGTCTTGACCCCATAATAAAAATTCAATTGCATGATAACCTGTAGCCACATTTGCTTCATTTCCTCCAGCTTCTTGCAAAATATTACTCAAGAGATCAGTAGTAATTATATTTGCATCTATAGTAGTTCCTTCAATTTTTATAACTGGATTACTTATTACATTTAGATTTGATAAGCTATTTTCAGGAGAATCGTAATCGCTTACTACGTAGTCTATTAAGCCTTCATCTAATGGCCAAGCATTAACTTTTCCTTCCCAATCATCCACAATAGCATTACCAAACCTGTAAACTTCTGTTTGCTGGTAAGGAATTCTTGATATCAGCCAAGCATTACGTGCTTCTGTAAGACTTATTTCGTTAGGATTTTTGAGCATTTTATTTACTGATTTCAAAAGTCCCTTAGCTGTTATGAGGGAATCTTCATACTTGGCTTGTGCAATATCTGCATAAAAAGAAACAACAGATTTTTCCGCATGAGCCAAAAAGGAAAAAGTTACAAAAACAAATACTAGTAATGCTTTAATTTTCATTTTACAATCTCTTCATCTAATTTTGTATTTACAAAAAATCTACAATCTTTTGCAATTGATTATCAATAACATAGAATAGTTAGAATGAAAATCGTTCTCAAGTTATTTAATTTAAATTATTAGATCTTAGGAGATTAAAATGTTTATAGAAAATAGAACTTACAATGTTAAACCAGGTGCAGTACAAGAATTAATGGATCTCTATGAAAAAGAAGGGATGGAAGTACATAGAAATATACTTGGAAATCAAATTGGATACTTTTACACAGAGATAGGACCTCTTAATCAAATTGTACATCTGTATGGTTACAAAAGTCTAGATGATAGAGCTGAAAGAAGAGCTCGCTTAGCTAAAGACGCAACATGGAAAAAATTTATTACTAAGGGTATTAACTACATTATTGATCAGGAAAGTAAAATTCTTATTCCCGCTCAATTTT
>CAYMQD010000157.1:0-3183 GCA_964392475.1 uncultured Alphaproteobacteria bacterium | reverse complement strand
CTAAATATGATGCTAGCCTTTTTAAGCTTCTTGGAGGAAAGAATATCCTCAGTGGGCTTAATCTCAAATTGGATGCTCCTAAACTTAAAGTCAACCTAAAAGATTTGAGAAAATTAAGATCTCTAATCGGGGATAGGCCTTGCTGGTTAGCATCTAGCACACATAATGGAGAAGAAGAAGCTGTTATTGATGCACATCTATACCTTGTAAAAAAAATACCTAATTTACTAACTATTATTATTCCAAGACATCCAGAAAGATAAATATGCATTATTGATCTGATAAATAAAAATTATATATTATTTTGTACTCGTTCAGAAAATGAAGCTCCTAATAAAAGTATAAATATTTATCTTGCTGATACACTTGGAGAATTAGGAACTTTTTATTCCTTAGCTTCAATTGTGTTTATGGGTGGCAGCTTAGTTTTAAAAGGTGGACATAATTTATTTGAGCCTGCTTCTTTTTCACTTCCTATAATTTGCGGCCCCAGTCTGACAAATAATATAGAAATAGCTGATAAGTTAATAAATGCTGATGCATTAATAAGGATCGATCAATCATTTGAACTGGGTATAGAACTTGAAAAATTATTTAAAAATCCCTCTAACGCAATAAAAATAGGTAAACGAGCTAAGTCTGCAATACATAACATTCCTGATTCGAAATCAAAAATAACAAATTTACTTATTTCTATTTCAAAAGACAACTGAAATGAAAACGCCAGAATATTGGAACAAAAAAAACAGCTTACTTTCTTTTATGCTGCTACCTTTATCCTATATATGGTTATTAGCAATAAAAATAAAATTTCTTACTAATTCCTCAAAAAATTTAGGTATACCTATTATATGTATTGGAAATGTTACAGCTGGAGGTGCAGGCAAAACCCCTGTTACAATAGCCCTCACAAAAAGATTAACAATGCAGGGAATAAATACCCATATTTTAAGTCATGGCTATGGAGGGTCTCTGAAAACTACTACAAAGGTAAATACAAAGATACACAATGCAAAAGACGTAGGGGATGAAGCAATGCTATGTTCACAAATTGCAACAACTTGGATATCTAAAAACAAATATCGAGGAGCAAAGGATATAGCTAGCGCAGGTGCTCAAATTATTATAACAGATGATGGATTTCAAAATAAAAAACTGAAAAAAAACCTATCTTTTTTGGTAATAAATGGTTCAACTGGATTAGGGAATAATCGTATTATACCTTCCGGACCTCTCAGAGAACCCTTACACCAAGCATTAAAACGAGCAAATGCTATAATATTGGTTAACAAAGATTTGCACAAACTCTCCTCTTTTATACCGAAGGAAATTCCCATAATCGTATCGGAGACAAAGGTCACAAATAAAAGTAAAAAATACCTTTTTAAAAAATCAGTAATAGCATTTACAGGCATTGCTTACCCGGAAAAATTTTTAGAAACAATCACAAATGAAGGAGCAATAGTTAAAAAATTTCATAAATTTGCAGATCATCACAATTTTACCAATCACGAACTGGAGCTACTTTTTGAACAAGCAAAACAATTAAACGCTAGTTGTATTACTACTTCAAAGGACTATGTAAGAATACCTATACCTCTTAGGCTAAAAGTTAAGGAAATTAGCTTAACTCTAGAATTTAAAAATGTTAAAAAATTAGATGCTTTAATTAAACCATTAATAATAGATAAACCTTTTGCTTAAACCTCAACACATATTAAGTGCTTCTTTCTTCTTCTTACTAATTTGTATATTTGCATTGATGAAGCCCAAATCTGCATCTAAGTTAGGAGGGAAGTTGGGAAGACTTATAGGTCCACTTACAAAACTTCATGGCATTGCAAAAAAAAATATTAAAGAAACCTTGAAAATAAACAATAAGAAGAAAGAAAGAAAAATACTTTCAGCTATGTGGTCTAATCTGGGTAATAACCTTGGTGAGTTTATTCACCTTCATAAATTTAACCCTTATACCTCAAAAGAGACAATAGTAATAGGAAAAGAGATCTTAGATAAATCCATAAAAAAAGCTAAAGCCAATAATAAAGGCCTATTGTTGGTTAGTGGTCATATAGGAAATTGGGAGTTAGGTGCATTAAGCCTTAAACATTCCGGATTAGAACCAGTTTGTGTTTATAGAGCTGCCAATAACCCATATATAGAGAAGATTATACAGTATGGAAGAAGGGATATGGCAGATTTCGTTCCAAAAGGTGACAAAGGAGCTAAGAAAATATTTTCATATCTAAGAAAAGGCCGACCAGTAGCTATGCTTGTAGATCAAAAACTTAACGAAGGACCTTTAATAACTTTTCTAGGGAAAAAAGCCCGAACAGCTCCTGCGGTTGCTGAACTTGCGCTAAGATTAAATATAGAAGTTATACCAGTTCGTTTTAAAAGAAACAGTAATATGTCTTTTTCAATTAGCTTTGAAAAATCAATCAAAATTCCGTCTAATCGGTACACCCATCCAGTTAGGGTCAAAATGTTATTAAGATCTATAAATATAGTTCTGGAAAAATGGATAAAAGAAAACCCTGAACAATGGTTATGGGTTCATAAAAGGTGGCCATAATAATATTTATTTTAAAGGATTAGGAATACCCTTTACCAATAACTGCGGATCAATTCTTGATCCATTCCACTCCATCCTCCAATCTAAGTGAGGCCCTGTAACTCGTCCTGTTCTTCCCATAGTAGCAACTAACTGACCTTGCTTAACAAATTCGCCTTCATTAACTAATATTTTATTAAGATGTATATATGTAGACGTTAATTCCTGACCATGACCAATTATTATTGTACCTCCTGAAAAGTATAAATTTTTATCTGTAAAAAGTATTTTTCCATCACATGCTGCATAAACAGGTGTTCCAACTGGACCCGCTATGTCTACTCCAAAATGAGGTCTACGGTATTTCCCATTTAAAACTCTTTGGCTTCCATATATACCAGTGATAGTTCCTTCAGCTGGCCATATGAATCCTTTTCTATGATAGGGATTATCGATTTTTTTTGAACGAGCTTGTTTAACTCTTATAGCTTCTTCCTTAATTCTATTAATTACTGATTCCGGTGGAGAAACCATTCTATTAGGCAAACCATTAATCTTTTGAATTAGATAGTCTCTATTTTTAATTTTTAAAATGTATGATTTTGTTACTCGATCAGATGACACTACAA
>CAYMQD010000156.1:0-2811 GCA_964392475.1 uncultured Alphaproteobacteria bacterium | reverse complement strand
GACTTGCAAAAAACCTAAAAATAAGTGAAAAAGTAATTGATAAATGCGCTATTTAACGTGCTAAATTTTTCATTGCTAAGTCTAATCCTTCTAATGTCATAGGATACATACGCCCTCCAATCAGATCTTTAATTATATTATTAGAAACTGTATAGTTCCATTGTTTTTCCTCTTCAGGATTTATCCAAGCAATATTTTTAAAATGACTGATAATTCTGGTTAACCAGGTAGCACCAGATTCTTCATTCCAATGCTCAATACTACCCCCAGGATAGGTAATTTCATAAGGAGACATAGCAGCATCTCCAACAAAAACAATCCTAGTGTTAGGATTATGTTCCCTTATTATATCCCAAGTAGAAATTTTTTCTGAGAATCTTCTATGATTGTCTTTCCATAAAGACTCATAAACACAATTATGAAAATAAAAATAATCTAGGCTTTTAAATTCTGTTTTAGCTGCAGAAAACAATTTTTCGCAAATGAGAGAATATTCAGTCATAGATCCTCCAACATCTAAAAAAAGTATAACTCTTATATTATTTTTTCTCTCTGGCCTCATTCTCACATCTAGATACCCACCATTATTTGCTGTGGCATTGATAGTACGGTTTAAATCTAGTTCATCTGGAATTCCTAATCGTGCAAATTTTCTTAATCTTCTTAGGGCAATTTTAATATCTCTAACCCCTAATGTAATATTACTATCTAAATTGCGATATTCTCTTTTTTCCCATATTTTCACTGCACTTCTATTACGACTCTGCCCACCTATTCTGACACCTTCAGGGTTATAGCCAGAATTTCCAAAAGGAGATGTTCCTCCAGTCCCTATCCACTTAGAGCCACCTTGATGCCTTTTTTTTTGCTCCTCCAAACGTTTCTTAAGAGTTTCAAGTAATTTCTCAAACCCACCTAATGATTTAACCTTTAACTTTTCTTCTTCTGTTAAATCTTTATATAAAAGATTTTTTAACCACTCTTCAGAAATTTCTGGTGTCAAATTTAGATCAAAATTTTCTATTCCCTTAAAACATTTATCAAAGACTAAATCAAATTTGTCAAAATGACATTCGTCTTTCACTAAAACAGATCTGGATAAAAAATAAAAATTATAAAAATTGAAATTTGCAATACTATTTTCAAGCCCTTTTAATAAATCAAGATACTCACGAATACTAACTGGTACTCCTATATTTCTTAGCTCCATATAGAATTTAATAAACAATTTTAACCCTCTTCCCTTCTTGAAATAAATGCCAAACGCTCAAATAACTGAACATCTGCTTCGTTTTTAAGAAGTGCTCCATAAAGGGGCGGAATTGCAGATTTTTTATCCTTTATATCCAATTCAGCTATATCTAGATCTTCTATTAGTAACAGCTTTAACCAATCTAAAAGTTCCGAAGTTGAAGGTTTCTTCTGCAGACCTTGTGCATCCCTTATTTCATAAAATGTTGATAGAGCAGAATTAAGAAGCTTTTTCTTAATTTTTGGGAAATGCACTTCTACAATCTCTGTCATAGTCCCTTCATCTGGAAAACGAATGTAATGAAAAAAACATCTACGTAAAAATGCATCCGGGAGATCTTTTTCATTATTAGAAGTAATTATCACTACTGGACGCTGTGTAGCTTTAATAACTTCTCCAGTTTCATACACATAGAATTCCATTCGATCTAATTCTAAGAGTAAATCATTTGGAAACTCTATATCTGCTTTATCTATTTCATCTATTAATAATACCGGTCTATTTTTTGACACAAATGATTGCCATAAAACTCCTTGCTTAATATAATTTTTTATATCTTTTACTCTTCCATCTCCTAATTGTGAATCTCTTAATCTAGATACCGCATCATATTCGTACAAACCTTGCTGAGCTTTAGTAGTAGACTTTATATGCCATCTTATAAGTGGCATGTTTAAAGCCTTTGCCACTTCTTCAGCTAGCATAGTTTTACCAGTCCCGGGTTCACCTTTAACCAATAGTGGTCTTTCTAAATTTATGGTCGCATTAACAGCTACACTAAGTTCTTGCGTAGAAACGTAACTATCTGTTCCGGAAAAAAACATCTTCTTCATTTTATACCTCAATATATCTAATCTTTATGGCTAGGTTATATAAACCTCCATTATAGATACATCAAGTTATAATAATTAAAGTTGTGACTGCAACCAATTTTCTCTTCCTAGTTTTTTAACTAGTGATAAATTAGTTTCTAACCAATCCACATGTCCTTCTTCGCTATCTAAAATTTCTCTAAATAATTCTCTAGATACAAAGTCTTTTACTGTTTCACTGTATGTAATAGCTGAAGTAAGATCTGGTAAAGCTTTTTCTTCTAACTTTAAGTCCATATTAAGACATTCTACAGGTTCCTCACCTATCATAATTTTATGCATGTCTTGTACATTTGGTATACCTTCCAAAAACAATATTCTTTCTATTATTTTATCGGCATGTTTCATCTCATCAATTGACTCACTATATTCATGCTCAGATAGCTTTTTATAACCCCAATCTTTAAACATTTTAGAATGAAGAAAATATTGATTAATAGCAGTTAACTCATTTGTTAAAACTATATTTAGGTGATCTATGACTTTTTTATCGCCTTTCATTTTTTTACCCTTAATTTAATTGTTAATCTAAATAAATATTTATATATTATTTGATAACTATACAATAAATTAAATATTTATCTATATTTATTTTAATAAATATTATTTTTTTACTTATTTATTAATAATAATTATTATTAACACTAAATAAATACTATTTAATAATGATTATTACTAGCATAATAA
>CAYMQD010000155.1:0-2561 GCA_964392475.1 uncultured Alphaproteobacteria bacterium | reverse complement strand
GCGACAAGCCCGATATACTGACCGATGAGCAACGCAAGAAATGGGGTAGCGGAGTGCTGTTCATCGGCAAGAAGGGACAGTTGTATTCCTCTTATGGCGGGCACCAGTTAATGCCCGAGAAAAAGTTCAAGGATTTCACACCGCCAAAACCTTATATCCCAAAGTCCATCGGCCACCACGCCGAATGGATCAAGGCCTGCAAGGAAGGTGGTCAAACCACCTGCAATTTTGGCTATGCCGGCCCGCTTACCGAGAGCGCACTTTTGGGCATCGTCTCCCATCGCGTTGGAAACAAGAAACTAAAATGGGATGCAAAGAACCTTAAGGCCACCAATTGTCCGGAGGCTGACAAGTACATTCAGCACAAATATCGCAAAGGGTGGAGCCTTTGAGGTGAAGGGTGAAGATCATGGTGGTGCCATAGGGAAAAAGGGGAGTTAGTGCTACTCCATTATTTCATTAATTCCAAATTTGCGGAGTGGTGATAGATAACGCAGGGTGGGTTGGTGAATCTGATTTTCCTCTTCGACTTTGGGGTCTTATGGTTGCTGTTGCATTCTGTTTTTCACATGATTCTAAAGCTTCGAGTGGGGTCGGATTCTCTGACTTGGCCTACGCCACCCATATCCGGAACCTGAAAAAGAAACTGCCGCACAAAGGGTTCACCATTGTGCTGGGAAAGCCCTTTGTGGTGATTGGTGACATGTCTGCAGCACAATTGCGGACTCGCTGGGCGCAGGGCACGGTGCGTTGGGCAACACAAAAGCTGAAGGCCTCCTATTTTACCAAGGATCCCATTCATATTCTCGATATCTGGCTTTTTAAGGACAAAAACAGTTATGAGAAACATGCCCTCCAACTGTGGGGCAGCAAACCCAGCACTCCTTATGGATATTACTCTTCGGCAAACCGCGCGTTGGTGATGAATATCGCCACCGGCGGCGGCACACTGGTACATGAGATCGTGCACCCGTTTATCGAGGCAAATTATCCAGATTGCCCCTCGTGGTTCAATGAAGGACTGGGCTCGCTCTATGAACAAAGCCACGAACGCAAGGGCGAAATTATCGGTCTGACCAACTGGCGACTGGCTGGTCTGAAACGGGTTATTCGGGATAAGAAGCTGCCTTCTTTCAAGGAATTCACTTCCATGAGTAACCGGGCCTTTTACACCAGTCGTCGGGGTGACAATTATGCCCAGGCACGCTACTTGCTTTACTATCTGCAGGAGCGTGGCCTGCTCGGCAAATACTATCGCCTGTTCCTTGCCAATCGAAAAACCGATCCAACCGGTTATCGCACCCTCCAGACAGTGCTAGGCGAAAAGGACATGGCCAAGTTTCAAAAACACTGGGAAGCATTCGTGATGAAACTCACGTTCCCATAAATGCGGCAGGAAACGGAGAGCAATACTTAAGCACACCGGACGCACATCACGACATCCGGGGACGTTTCAAGCCGCTCTTCTGCAATTGGCTTCTTGCATTTGCCGCACAATCCATAACGACCTTCATCCACCCGTTTCAGCGCGTTTTGGATTCGCAGCAACTGGTTTTCCTGTCGACGACGCAGTTCAAGAGCCATTTGCTGGTTTTGCATGGCGTCCATACGTGAGAGGCGCCCGATGGAAGTGTCCAGCTTTACGATGTCGGCTGAATCCCTGCTTGCCTGGAGATCTTCATTGATTTCATTGGCAAGATTCTCCAGTCGACTGCGGAAATAATGAATACGATCGTTGTCCATATGGTTGAAGGAATATATTTAGATAAAGCGATGGTGACCGATTATAACGGGCAAAGTTGACAGTTGTATATCTATGTATGCTTATTGCGGGGGGATATATGGCCTGAATTCATATTGCCTTAAATACAGATTTTCGCCTTCATTTCCAAAGGTTGATCAAACTATATTGGAGCATGAAGTCCACCTCTCTATGGATTTTTTGTTTTACGTTGGGTGCAATCCTTCTTGTGCCCAAGCTAAATGCTGACGATCCCGGTGAATTGATTGATATTGGCCTTATCATTGAGCCGGGGGCATCGCACGTCAGCGGGTATCTTGATGTGCTTGTCGCGCGCAAAGGAGTTCGCTCGGTTGCGGTCGCTGTTGCTGACAAGGCTATGCTTCAAAATGCAAAAAACCAACTTGGCAAACGATTCCATGGCGATGGGTTTTTAAGCGCAAAGCGAATGCTGGCAAAAGTGCGGCCCGCATTGACAGTTGTGACAATGGAGGGGGTTAATGCCCCGGGGATCATTCGCGCAGCACTCCAGGCGGGGAGTCATGTGCTAACCGAAAAACCAAGCTGCACAAAGCTCGAGCAATTTGAGGAACTTGCCAAGCTGGCTGAAGATCAAAAACGTCACCTTATGCTAGCTATGGCAACGCGCTCAGGTGCAGCACTCAGGAAGGCTCGGCAATTGATCGTCGCCGGAGAAATCGGAAAACCCTACTCAGTCAGTATGGTTTGGGTTGCCGACCAGACGCGACTAACAAAAAAAGCCTACCACGCATCCTGGTTGTCTGACCCCAGACGTGCCGGGGGTGGTAAATTAATTTAC
>CAYMQD010000154.1:0-2772 GCA_964392475.1 uncultured Alphaproteobacteria bacterium | reverse complement strand
ATGGAGGAAGATATGCTGAAAGTTATTCAGATTCTCTTCCGGACTTTGTAGATTTAGCTGAATCTTTTGGCATTAAAGGTTTAAGAGCTAGAAATCCGCGTGAGCTAGATAATTTACTTATAGAGATGATAAATCATGAAGGACCAGTTATCGCTGATGTATGTGTGGATAAAACTGAAAACGTTTTCCCTATGATACCTGCTGGATGTGCACATAATGAGATGAAATTAGGAGAAGATGATTCCATTAATAGTAGTACTGAGGAAGGAATGTCAATGTTATGATCTCAATGTCATTCTAGCAATAATCTCTTGGTATACTTTTATATTATATGTTTGAAAGGTTATTAATGAATAAACGTTCTTATCATCACGGAAGTTTAAAGAAGGCTATAATAAGCGAAGCAAGTAGCATGTTAAATAAATTTGATTCAGATAAAATAAGCTTAAGATCTATAGCTAACAGAATAGGGGTAGCTCCTTCGGCGCCCTATAATCACTTTCCAGATAAAGAATCGCTTTTTGATGCAATAACTTCTGAAGGATTTAAAAGATTAGCAAATCAGATGCGAGATTCTATAGATCCTGCTCTACCTGCATCGATAAATTTAGCAACAATGGGAAAAAAATATATCTTTTTTGCAATTAATGAACCTATATTATTTAATACTATGTTTAAAAAAGATAATCTTAAAAGCAATAAAGATAGTGAAATGATTGAAAAAATTTTTTTTAAAGCTGTTTCAGCTTGCTTTGACTTTAAGATAAATAGGTTGGTTTCTACAAGAAATGCTTCGATTTCTGCATGGTCAATGGTGCATGGATTGTCAATTTTGCTAATTTCGGGAGTATTAAATTCAGACTCTTCGGAATCAATTGATAAATTAGCAGATGAGTTATTTTCTGGCATATCAATAATTTGGTCTAGGGGTGTTGCTAACTGAGTTAATATTATGGATTAATATAATTTAGTGGTTGTATTTTATGTTCTTAAATTTTAAGTATTTGTCTTAGGGAGAATGTTTTTTGTCTAAACTTGAAACACATGTTTTGTCTGTACTGGTAGATAATGAGTTTGGTGTTTTAGCTCGTGTTGTTTCCCTCTTTTCTGCAAGAGGATACAACATTGATAGCCTAACAGTTTCTTCAACAGATGAGAAAAAAAATATTTCAAGAATAACTGTAATTACTACTGGGACACCTATGGTGATTGAACAAATAAAGTCGCAACTAGGCCGATTAGTTCCTGTTCATAAGGTTGTTGACCTTACAGAACATGGGATGCATGTTTCTAGAGAACTTTTATTGGTAAAAGTTAAAGGAAAAGGAGATAAAAGAGTTGAGGCACTTAGAATAGCTGATATATTTAGAGCAAATGTTGTTGATAGCACTAACCAGTCATTTATTTTTGAATTAACTGGTGCTGCTCAAAAGATTGATGCTTTTATTAATCTTATGCGCCCCTTGGGATTAGTTGATGTTGCCAGAACAGGGGCAGCAGCAATGGGAAGAGGAACAAAGGCATTATAAAAGTATGATTAATTCTATATATTAGAACAAGGAATTTATAATTGAATTATTTTCTTCACTGGAGGAATAGATGAGAGTATATTATGATCGTGATGCTGATACAGGCCTCATAAAAACAAAAAATGTCGCTATTATTGGGTATGGAAGTCAGGGCCATGCTCACGCCGCTAATCTTCGCGATAGTGGTGTTAAAAATATTTGTGTTTCATTAGCAAAAAATTCAAAAAGTATAGAGAAAGCCAGAGATGCAGGCTTTAATGTTATGACAGTAGATGAGGCAGCGGGCTGGGCAGATGTTATGATGATGGCTACACCAGATGAGTTACAGTCGAATATTTGGACAACAAGCCTAGAAAAAAATATGAAAAAAGGTAGTGCTCTAGCTTTTGCACATGGTCTAAGTATACACTTTGGTTTAATAGAACCTAGAAATGATATTGACGTTTTCATGTTAGCTCCAAAGGGTCCAGGCCATACAGTGAGATCAGAGTATGTTAGAGGAGGAGGTGTACCTTGTTTAGTTGCAGTAGATCAAAATGCTTCTGGAAATGCACTTGATATAGGACTTTCTTATGGCAGCGCTATAGGTGGGGGAAGGGCTGGTATTATAGAAACTAGTTTTAAAGAAGAATGTGAAACAGATCTATTTGGAGAGCAAGCTGTACTATGTGGCGGATTAACACAACTTATTATGGCAGGGTTTGAAACTTTAGTAGATGCTGGATACGCTCCAGAAATGGCATATTTTGAATGTTTACACGAGGTAAAGTTAATTGTTGATCTAATGTATGAAGGCGGAATTGCTAATATGCGATATTCTATATCTAATACTGCGGAATATGGCGATTATTCAAGTGGACCAAGAATAATAACAGATGAAACAAGAAAACATTTGAAAGAAATATTATCAGATATTCAGTCGGGCAGATTCACCAGAGATTGGATGCAAGAATGTGCTGTCGGGCAACCAAGTTTCAAGGCAATGAGAAAAAGAGCAGCAGAGCATCAAATAGAGGAAGTTGGACTTAAATTAAGAGAAATGATGCCTTGGATAACAGAAAATAAATTGGTAGATAAATCCAAGAATTAGTTTTTTAGATATGAATAGTTTTATCTAATTACTATCATTTCAGTATGAAATGATAAGATTATGTATGATAAATGATAAAAAGTACTTGCTCAATTACAAGCTACACATAGAATGTAATGGTATGTTTTAAATACCCATTTCATTTGTAATGGC
>CAYMQD010000153.1:0-2620 GCA_964392475.1 uncultured Alphaproteobacteria bacterium | reverse complement strand
AACGGTTTCTTTTTCTCCTATTTTGATTCCTAGCCGTCTTGCCAAAATCATTATTTCCGCGTCAATGAACCATCCGTTAGATTCCAGGGAAATTTTTTCGTAAAATTCCCGGGTTATGATTTTGGGCTTGGAATTCATATCCCATGCCTTTATTCCTGGGAACAACAATCTAAACAAAATATTATAGACCACAGAAATCAATTTTCTATAAGAACCGTCATCCCTTTTCGCTCTGTAAGTTTTCGCTAGATCCAACCCTTCTTTTAGCATTAGCTTATATACACGGATGACATCCCCGCTGGGCATTTGACCATCTCCGTCTATTACCGCCAAGGCTTTACCTGAAGCGGCCTGGAAACCGGTTTTCATATCCCAGCCCATCATGCCTTTTTTTACTTCAGTAACTGCTGTAATGCGAGAATCCCCGGCAGCGATTTTTCTTACCACCCCGGGGGTCCTGTCTCCAATTCCTTCAAAATAATTTCCCACTAAAATTATTTCCCACATCAGCTTTTCTTCTTCCAGAGAATGGACCAGCGATTTCACGAAATTTTCTATCGTGTCTGCGCTTCGATAACCTAATACAACCACAGATAATTCAGGAGCATCCATAATTCTGGTAAAATTTAGCTAATATTTAGGGTTTTTATAACCGATAATTCTAGAGAGGCAATCATACCATAGGGCTACATATTATCTCCCGCATAATTCCTTCTTATATGAAAGAACAGACGACCAATCAAATTTTATCTCTACCAAAACGAACTCTTGAGTATAATAAATTGTAATTGTAGAGGTTTTTTAATTATCTGATCACATGGATTCAATGATATCCATCCAACATTTTTTCAAGTCTAACCAGCCTATAATTCTCCTTCTACCCGTTTCGTATTTGATCATTTTTACAGGGTTGGATGATAGTGTTTTACAGGCAGATGAAGGGGCCGATACCTTTATATCCACTACCATTTTAAAATATGGTTTGCCAATGCATTCCGATGGTCTGAATCACACCATGCCTTTTGCGGATGTTTTCGACGGAATATTTATTTATAGGACGTGGGTACCCTATTATCTTCAGGCGCTTTCACTTCATTTAATGGGAAACAATACTTTTGCAGCCAGGTTCCCATTTGCAATTGTAGGTCTTTTTGCAATTTTTTGTTTGTATCGGTTTGCCTTTCGCCTTACCCAAATCAGGAGGGCAGCTATTTTTGCTGCAACATTTCTAGCCACCAGCGTTCCAGCTCTAATTTACTTCAGGACATCACGTTATGTAGGCATTCCCATATTATTGCCGCCCGTCCTTCTTCTATTTTATATCGATATATTTGAGAAACAAAAATGGAACCCCATTCCCTTCATTTTAACATCGATAATTTATTTTCACACCATGTTTGTAGAATTTGCAGCCCTTATAATTGGATTGCTTGTTCATCTATACATTTTTAGAAAAGATATCAATCCCTCAAATCTGAAGCGTATAAAAATTCCGGCGGCCATAATTGCCCTATTGTGTTTGCCATGGCTTTATTTTATCCCTATACTTACAAAACAAATTGCCCATTTTTACACATCCTCGAGCCCATTAATCGACAAAACTAGTCTAGGTTATTTAAAACATTTTTTGGGTTTTTTATTTCAAATAAATAATTATATTTTCCCGCTGATTTTTGTTCCTTTTATATTTTTAAGTTCATTTAAAAAACTTGGCCGATCCGTTTCCCTTCTAATTATCTCTACTACCAGCATTATCTTTGTTTCTTCACTGCATTCCATTCCGTTATTGCAATACATAGCGGCTTGCATTCCCATTTTATTCACTCTTTTAGGCTGGATAATTGCCTACCTGTTTAAAGGCTCCATTGTTCAGCAAGGTTTACTTGTGGCTATTCTTATTTTTTCCAATATGATTCACGTTGGACCACTGATCCCCGTCAAGCAACTAGTTTCTTTTATTTCGAATGATACCCAAACCAGCATATATATAAAGGGTATCCGTCAAACTTTTATGAGAGAAGTACAATTTAAATCCATTTTTTTTCAATACTGGGACGAACTTTCTAAGCCTTATCAAGGCCCCTTGGATAAAATCGTTTCTTTCTTTGAAACGCATGGGAAAAAAGGCGAAACATGTTATATTGACAATGAATTGGAATCTTTGGCTTTTTACAATGGTTTCAAAATGATTCATAGTAAGGAATTAAATATCAAAAGCAGACCGGATTGGATTGTTTTAAGAGGAGATCTATGGCATCTGCAGTCAGCAAATAACCTAACAAAGGAAAAATTAAAATTTATATTGAAAAATAACAAATACGAAAAAATATTATTGAATGCTCCGGTCAGCAGAGTCAATAATGCCTACGATATACAAATTCATCTTTTCCAGTCTCCCACATCGACCGATAAAGTTCATATATTTCGTCGCTCTGTAATTAACTAAAATATACTATAACTATTAGCGTGAACCTCATTATTCAAATTCCTTGTTTAAACGAAGAACATACTCTCACTCAAACCCTGGCAGACTTACCGAAAAAAATAGAAGGTATAGATATTATCGAAATTCTATTAATTGATGATGGAAGTACAGATAAAACTGTAGAAACAGCCAAAA
>CAYMQD010000152.1:0-3572 GCA_964392475.1 uncultured Alphaproteobacteria bacterium | reverse complement strand
GACGAAAGAGATAAACCGTTTTTGACAGGAGAAAGAACTGCTGAGGGGTTCTACAGAATAACAGGTGGAATTGAATGCGCTATTTCCCGTGGTTTAGCTTATGCTCCTTATGCTGATTTAATTTGGTGTGAAACCTCTTCCCCCAACCTAAAGGAAGCTAAACAGTTTGCTGAGGCAATTCATAGAAATTATCCTGAAAAAATGCTCGCATATAATTGCTCTCCTTCATTTAATTGGAAAAAATATTTAAATGAATCACAAATGGAAAAATTCCAAAAGGAAATAGCTTCTATGGGCTATAAATTTCAGTTTATTACTTTGGCTGGATTTCATAATTTAAATTTTTCTACCTTCAAACTTGCAAAATCTTATAAAGAAATTGGAATGGCTGCATATTCCAAACTACAACAAAAAGAATTTAAAGAAGCTAAAAATGGCTATACATCAATTCGTCATCAGAGAGAAGTAGGAGTGAGCTATTTTGATGCAATATCAGAAACTATATCTGGCGGGGAAAACAATACTACTGCCATGTCTGATTCTACCGAAAAAGAGCAATTTTAAAAAAAGGTTTTTTCAACTTGAAATAAAATATCCCTCCGGAATTTTTATTCTGGAGGGCTTCAAGTATAGAAAACATTCAAAATTATATACATATTAAAGTTATATTTAGTATTAGTGAAAGTTTTATTATAGCCTTAAGATAGACTAACACTGAAAAATTTGAATTTTTAATCTAAATAATTCTCATGAATTTTTTACGAGAAACTTGAGCTCTTTTACCAAGTAAACCTGATTGATATAAGCTTAAAGTTTTATATATTGGAACTTTTGGAAATTCTAATATATCTGCAATTATGAAGCCCTCCAATAATTTTAACTTTGTTAAGAATGAAGCTTCTTTAAATGATCTACCTGACCCCACATCTTTTGAAGGATTAAAATAAACGCCTTTTGTTAGAGACCTTACTTCCCATTTTTTACTTTATGGATCCAAAAGATCATAATTGGCACCTTCACTTGGAGCCAACATCCATTCCTCATGTTCTAAATACAACCTTCTTTCTATTAAAAACGAAATTCTTCTACCATCAGTAAAATATTCATTCACATCTTCAAATCTAATTTTTAAACTCTTAGATAATTCTAGGGGATCCCATTGCAAAAAGAATCTGGACTTCATTTAATTTTTTCTAAAAAGTACAATACGATTTGTATTTGTACCTTTTTCTCCATTTACTACTCCCCAACAATTTGAAGTCTTAGTAAATTTCTGAGAATTAATTATTACCCCTAAAGGGACTAAATCTAAACCTTTCGCTGCCTTAAGGACTAGTTGCTCTAAAAGTATTTTCTTTGATCTTACCTCACCTACTTCAAAAGCTATATGTCCTCCATTAACTAATATTCTACATTGTTCTTTTAACACATTTCTTACCATCATAGTCCAATCATCTGGTTTTTTACATATAGAAATATCTACAGTTTCAGGCTTAATGCCACAAAACCAACAACGCAACCAATTATCCCCTGCATAATCTACAACATCTAAAAATGGTGGAGAAGTAACTATTAAATTTACCGAACTATTTTTAATCATTTTTGTTGTATCTGACTTACTAGAATATAATTTATAATTATTAACCTTTTTTATTACAGCATCTCTAAGAAGCATTTTACTTTTTCTCAAAATTATTTTTTTTATATCTCTTTCGGGCGGTAAAATATTAAGTTTTTTATTTATTTTTATTTGTGCTTTTGAAGAAATAGCTTGGTTAGGTGGCATAGTTCGACCAGAAAAAAAACCTGAAGAATGACCTGTTAATCTATTAACACATACCATTCTAATCCAATCAATAACAGGATCGGGGGTTTTTATATATATTGGTGCTTCTTTATTAAAATTATTTTTTAAATAGTTTAGTTGATAAATTGTATTTTCATGAAAAAAAGGAGAAAGCTTGTCCTTTAAGCTAGCCTGAATATTTTTGTTTTTTTTCAACTCAAAACCATTTAAAAATTTAGCCACTTCTTCAAAGGTAGGGGGATTTAACCTTGGCCTGCATAAAATTACCGATAAAGGGTTTATGTCGTTTCCTACAGGTGTTCTATTTTTTAAATATGCCTCTATGAGGGTAGTGCCTCTTCCCATAAACGGATCATAGACTATATCCCCTACAGAAGTTAATTTATCTATAAAAAATGAAGGGAGCTCAGATTTAAAGCAAGCTCTATAGCTTATCTCATGTAATGAATGTCCCTGTCTTTGTTTGGATGTCCAAAATTCATTTATAAAATAATTAATATTATTTGATAAAACTAACTCGGTTTTTGTTTCAAATTTGTTAAAAGATTTAACAAAACTAATAAACCCTTCACTTTTCATGTTTATATATTTTCAAATATTTCATATAGTTTTGTTTATTCCTCTTTCCCAACTAAAAATTACATCTCCTGTAATCGATTCTATAACACCATCTAATTCCTTTACACCTTGTAAAATCATAGGGCCCAGCCACTTATTAGCAACTTCAAAATCCTCCTTACTTTTATATTCAGCTACATTTAATAATTTTCCTTCCCCTATATCCATTATTCTAAACCTTACTAAATTAGATTCACTCTCTAACTTAGGTATTGTCGACTGCATATAAGTAAGGCAAAGTTTTGCCTTCATAGCATTTGGAAATCTACTAATGAATACCCTAAGATACATAGCACCCTAATTCATAGTTGTGATTTAAATAATATATATTAAAATATATCAGTAGCCAACCTCAGCTAATATCATTCGTTTTTTAAAATCTTATAGAATTTGTCATATTGAAAATTTATATACTTAGCCAAGTTACTCAATTCATGAAGATTATTTGAATACAAATTTAACTTACAGATATTAATTGAATTTTCAGTTATATATAGTAACTCTTTATAAAACTGTTGGGGTTCTACAACTGTCTTATCAAAAAAAATTTCTAAAGCTTTAATTAAACCAATATCTGGTGCAGGCATAGGTCTTTTTTTTACTAAATTTGGATTGATTGCGTGACATGTATGTTCAAGGTGTCGTATAGAGTTATCTAAATCGCCAGGATGAGCCAATGCATATCCACTATGCTCCTTAATAATAAAAACCGTTTCTTCAATAAATG
The DNA here is from genome assembly GCA_964392475.1 of uncultured Alphaproteobacteria bacterium. Taxonomy (GTDB): domain Bacteria; phylum Pseudomonadota; class Alphaproteobacteria; order TMED109; family TMED109; genus CAYMQD01. Next base: position 420 of record CAYMQD010000152.1, on the reverse strand, counting down.
ATATAACTGTTTCTTTACTACTAACTTCTAGCTCAGTAGTTTTTCTATTGCTCGCATTTGAAATATTTATAAAAATAGCTGTCACAAAAATACATAAAAAAAATTTCATGGATATTTAATCCTTACTAATAAATATAGTATAGTAAATGCAGTTCAATTCTAATAGAAAAAAGATAATGTTATGTCTAAAAAAAGGGTAGCAATAATCACAGGAGCCAGTCGTGGTCTAGGGGCAGCAATAGCAAGAAAACTATCTCAACAAAATATATCTTTAGCTATTGTATACAAAAGTTCCCATGATATGGCCTTAAAAATATGTAAAGAATGTATGAAAAATGGATCTCACGCATTACCTATTCAAGCCGATGTATCTATAGACTCAGAATGTCAAAAAGTAGTTAGAGAAACTATAAATAGGTT
>CAYMQD010000151.1:0-4205 GCA_964392475.1 uncultured Alphaproteobacteria bacterium | reverse complement strand
ATTGAAGCTGTAGGTTCCGAGCCAAATGGAGCTATCAGATTTCCAGAAGAACTTCCTCAATTGCCTAGTAGTTTAAGTGAAGCTCTGAATATAGGTAGAACTGAGAGCCCTAATTTAATTATAGCCCTTCATAAAGAACGTTCCGCTTTACATGACATAAGTGAGGAAGTAGCATCTTTAATGCCTGAAATTACTCTTGATGCTTCTGGTTCACATTCATGGGATCCTAATACTTTTTTTGATAAATCCGAAGTTTATAAAATAGGTGCAAAATTTAAGATTCCTTTATATCAAAGAGGTGCTGAGTATGCTTCTATCAGAAAAAAAAGACAAATTGCAGTGCAAAAAAGGAGAGAAAGGGAAAACCTTTACAGAAATATTACTAAGGAAATAAGAAGTTCATGGAACTCTCTAGAAAGTGCTAAAGTACAGATTATGGCATTTAATTCATCGGTTAAAGCAAATAAAATTGCGCTAGATGGTGTAAGACAGGAATCTTCCGTTGGTTCAAGAACCACTCTAGATGTTTTAGATGCAGAAAAAGAACTTTTTTTGGCTAGAAATAATTTAATAAAAGCAAGAAGAAACCTGTATGTTGCAGCTTATAGACTTGTTAAAGTTATAGGTAGATTAGAAGCAAGAAGATTAGGTTTAAAAGTCAAGCTCTATGATCCAAACATCCATTATAATGAAGTTATAAAATTATGGAAAGGGATTACTAATACTAGCGACACATATCCATATATAAAGAATTAAGGTATTTTATTATGTCCGAAGACACATTTAATGAGAAAGATAAAAGCTATAAAAAGGAACTTGCGACTGATGAAACAGCTCATAGCAAAAATATAGTGATAGATGAAGCCATAACTGCAATAAGAGAGGCAATAAATACAGGAGAAAAAATTGTAGCTAATACACTAGAAGAAAATCCTACTAAATTACCTATAGAAAAAAAGAAACCAGTCTTAGTTCTAGATAAAATTCTCATAAAAGATAAAATACAAAGCAAAAAAAGTCATACATATATTGAAGATAATTTAAGTAATGAAGATTTAGAAAATAAAGGTAAAAGTTTATCTTATATAGAAGAAAAGATTAAAGAAACAAATCCAAAAGAAATATTAGAAGACACAATAAATAGAGAGCTGAAAAACCCCTTGGAAGAATGGATTAAAAAAAATTTAAGGGTAATAGTCAGAGATACTGTATCTCAAGAAATAGATCTATTAAAAAAGTTTTCCACCCGAAATAAATCTAAATAATCTCTTTAACCAAGGTTTTTGGAACGTGAAATATTTTATTTCTTCTCATATATGTAAACAATAATTAAGGTATTTTTTAAAGGGCATTAAAAAAAATTGAGTAAAATATTTGATCATTTAAATTTAGAACCAAAAATTTATAATAGATGGGAAAAGAGTAACGTTTTTTCTTGTAATCCAGAATCTAAGAAAAAACCATATACTATTATGATGCCACCACCAAATGTAACTGGTAGTTTGCATATCGGTCACGCACTAAATATGACCTTACAAGATATTTTAGCAAGATATTGGAGGATGAAAGGACTCGATGTTCTTTGGCAACCTGGAACAGATCATGCAGGTATAGCAACTCAGATTGTAGTAGAACAAAATTTGGCTGAAAATTCCCAACCTGGACGTATAGATCTGGGTAGAGAAAAATTTATAGAGAAAATTTGGGAATGGAAAAATGATTATGGATCAAAAATTAATAGTCAACTTAAAAGGTTAGGAGCTTCTCCTGATTGGAGTAGAGAAAAATTTACACTAGATAAATCGCTATCCAAAGCAGTTAATAAAGTATTTGTAAATCTATATAAAGATGGTCTTATATATAAGGATAAGCGATTGGTTAATTGGGATGTAAAATTAGGTACGGCAGTTTCAGATTTAGAAGTAATTCAAAAAGAAGTAAAGGGGAAGTTTTATTTCATAGAATATCCATTTCTAGATTTAAACAAACATATAGTAGTAGCAACTACTAGACCTGAAACCATGTTAGGAGATGTTTGTATAGCAGTAAATCCTGATGATAAAAGGTATACGAATTATATTGGCAAACAAGTCTTACTGCCTCTTACAAAGAAAAAAATAACTATATTAGCGGATGAATTTGTTGATAAAGAAAAAGGAACAGGTGCTGTAAAAATAACACCTGCCCATGATTTTAATGATTTTTTATTAGGCAGGAGGCATGGATATGACCCAATCGACATATTTAATCCTAATGCAACTTTAAATGAAAATGTGCCAGAAAAATATAGAGGTCTTGAACGATTTGAAGCAAGAAAAATAATTATTGAAGATTTAGATAAGATAGGTCTTGTAGAAAAAATTAAAGATACAATGCATTTTGTGCCTTACGGAGATAGATCAAATACTGTTTTAGAGCCGAGACTAACAGATCAATGGTTTTTAAACTGTAAACCGCTGGCTGATCTGGCAATTGATTCAGTTAAAGAAAACAAAACAGAGTTTATTCCTAAAAATTGGGAAAAAACTTTTTTTAATTGGATGGAAAACATTGAGCCTTGGTGTATTTCACGCCAACTTTGGTGGGGGCATCAACTTCCGGTGTGGTATGGGCCAGATTTTAAAGTTTTTGTTGAGGAAACAGAACAACAAGCACTAGCCGCTGCATTAAATTTTTATGGAAAATCTGTCTCTTTAACTAGAGATCCTGATGTTTTGGATACGTGGTTTTCATCTGGACTTTGGCCATTCACTACTCTTGGTTGGCCTAAGGAAAAGAAAATGGTTAATAGATATTATCCTGGATCAGTTTTAGTTACTGGCTTTGATATAATATTTTTTTGGGTTGCAAGAATGATGATGCAAGGCATTTATAATTTAGAAAATATTCCGTTTGATAAAGTATATGTTCATGCTTTAGTTAGGGATGAGCAAGGTAATAAAATGTCGAAGTCTAAGGGTAATGTTATTGATCCTATAAGTTTATTAGATAAGTTTGGTGCCGACGCTTTAAGGTTTACTTTATCGTCACTTGCCGTTCAAGGTAGAGATATAAAATTATCTGAAGAAAGAATTAAAGGATATCGTAATTTTGTCACTAAAATATGGAATGCTAATAACTTTATAATTAATAACAATTGTAGCTTAAAATCTGATTTTGAGATTAAAAATGTTAAAAACAATCTCAATGTATGGATTTTAGAAGGATCATTTAAAGCTATCAAATTAACTGGTTTAGCAATAGAAAATTTTAAATTTAGCGAAGCATCGTCAATTTTATATAATTTCTTTTGGCATACATACTGCGATTGGTATTTAGAATTTGCTAAATCATTATTATCAAGCAGTTATAACGATGAAACTGTTTCAGAAACTAAGACTGTTTGTTGTTATGTTTTTCAAATATTACTAAAGGCAATTCATCCTATAATGCCTTTTATTAGTGAAATTTTAAACGATAGCTTATCAAAAAAGGAAAATATAATAATTAATGAAGAATGGCCGGAAATTGATTATGAAATTGATAAAAATGAAGAAAAAACTAATGAGGCTAGTTGGTTAATTAAGTTGATAACAGAAATTAGATCTGTAAAAAGCTCACTAAATATACCCAAAAAAGCTGAAATAGATTTAGCTATAAGAAATGCATCTCAACAAACATCATTTAGATTTAAAAATTATTTTCCTATTTTACAAAAGATTATTAACTTAAATGAGATTATAGAAGAAAGTAATATAAGTGAAAAATATGCACATTTTGTATTAGAAGGGACTACTATAATTTTACCTTTAGAAAACTTGATAGATATTGATAAGGAACATAATAGATTAGAATTAGAAATTACAAGATTAAAAAAGGAAGTTTCTTATTTTGATAAAAAGCTTTCTAATAAAGATTTTGTCAAACGAGCTCCTAAAGATGTAATAAATCTACAAAGACAAAAAAAACTTGAAGTGAAAAAAAAATTAGATATTGCGGTAGAAGCTATTAGCCGTCTGGAAGTATAATATTAATCTTTTTAAATATAATTATTTTTAAGGAAAATAAATGAAAAAATATGATAAATCTAATTTGCCAAGTAGGCATGCGACAGAAGGTCCGGGTAGAGCACCACATAGGTCATTTTATTATGCTATGGGTCTTACAAAAGAACAAATTCATCAACCATTTATTGGTGTTGCTACAACTTGGAATGAATCGGCACC
>CAYMQD010000150.1:0-5870 GCA_964392475.1 uncultured Alphaproteobacteria bacterium | reverse complement strand
TTTTTAGACGTGTTGTTGCTCGGCCTCGAAGGCTGGCTCTCTCTTATCATTTGGTTTATTTTATCAACCATATTAAATCTCCACAAATCTATATACGACACACTTTAGAATAATTTAAGGGTTAGTTGAAACTTTTTTTTTCGACTGAACCCATCCTTTTATAATATTACCACTACTATCATTTTTAATACTTATTAGATCTCCTAACATTCCATTTTCCATAGCAATTCCTTCAGAAGTAACTTTAATAGCCTTGTACGAACTCTCAATAAGAACAGGTTGATCTTGAATTATCAACCACTGCCTTGCCAGATCTTTTTCTCTAATTACTTTATTAGCTTCTAATGTTCTACTCATACGTCTTCCCACCAAAGAATCAATAGATACAAAAAAATTATTATTTTTCCGAGCTTTTCTTTTTACAATACTTAAATCTTCTGCAGTAATTGTTTGTCCTTCATACAATTTTCTTTTTAGTATTACTATGTCAATTTCTCTAGAATTTTTAGAATCTATTCTTTGAGAAGATTTTCTTTCATTTTTTACTATTTTTCTATTTGTTACTATTTTTCTATATTTTATTCCTGTTCTAACTATATATTTCCATCCATGGTCATCTAAACATTTAACTTCAACTGTGCGCATGTCTCCATACATATCTCTTATATGAATATTGCTGCTACAAAATGGAAAACTAATACCTTTTTTAAATTTTGGATCTGCATCAAGTATACCCTTAGTTTCCAACCAATCACTTACTAGTAGCTTTAACTCATCACTCGAAATTCGCTTTGCTGCGTGTGCTTGAGAGTGTAATGAAAAGAATATAAAAATAATAAGTACTAATTTCATGCTAACTTCCAAAGAAATATATATGTTGTTGTGTATTATTGTTATCGGAAGACCTATCACTTGCTCTTCCTGGCCTGCGTAAGGCTAAATCTCTTATTTCATTTATAGAAGGCAAGTAAAGTTTTCTTCCTGCATACATGTAGTTAGGATTATTCCTTACAAACGCAGAAGAATTTGCTTGAACTATAGCTAATTCTAAGACTTTACGATTTAAATTAGATTTGCCGTAATAGTCAAAAATTATCTGAACCAAAGTTTCATTTTTTTTGACAGTGTGTTCGGAGGAATAATTAAAGTCTTTCATAAATTTATTAGAAGAACTTTTTCCATTTCCTTGAATTGCTAAGCTATTATTAGATATTTCAAGAACAACGAAGGGTTCATCGCAAAGAGCGACATTAGAATACAAAAAAACACATGTCCACAATACAATACTAAAAATAGTTTTAATTGAAATCTTTGTATATCTTAATAAAAATAAATCATTTCTATACATGTTTTACTCCAAAAAATTTGCAACTTTTCCTACAAAAGTAACTTTCTCTATCTCTTTATTAAGGGGTTCTAATTTAGCATAATCAGAAAAGACATCAGAGACATATAAAACTCTAGCACCTAAAGTACCTACATTTTTTACTACTGCCAATTGATGCATCTTAATTCCATGGATATCACCCAATTGCACCTCCAAGGAATCTTGAACCAGTTCAATGTGAGCATCGAGTGGGTGACAAGAAATTTGTGATAATAAATCTTCTGCTGCATATGTTGAATATTTTAGCAATGTATTATTTATTTCACTTTTCTCACTTGATGAAAAAGCTCTAATCACCTCAAAATTACTCTCAAAATGAATTTTTATTACAAACTTATTAGATGTAGAAAATGCCAGCTTATAATTTTTTGAATCAAATACATCTAAAGTTATTTCTACTTCAGCTCCTACATGATCAACAAGCCATTCCTCTTGGGCGCTAGATTTGGAATCAAACCAATCTAAATTCCAATCAGCACCTTCTACAACTTTTATTAAATTTATAGTTGGGATAATGGTAAATTGCCCGTGTGTTCCCATTGCAATATTACTAGTTAAAGACTTGTAATCATAGTCAAAATAGGTATTTTGAAGATCCTTTATATTAATTGTTTCATATCTAGCATCTTCTAGAAAAACTCGCTTATCATTTTTTAATATTGTAAAAATATTATCTCTAATTAGAGTAGGAAAACCGCTAAACCAAGCAGGTAAATCATTTGCTACAGTACTTTGCATATTAAAAAAAGTAGCATTTATATATCTGCGATTTTGACACACACCATTAGTATCTATGGGTGCAACCACAGCATCTATTTCTATTATGTATGTTTCCCCGTCTTTGTATTCACTTTTTATCGCGTAATCTAGGATTCTTGAAGCTGGTCTCACTAAAATGTTTTCTGTAAGTTCTGTTCCGGCATTGACACTACTATAAGCATCTATTTCAGCGCCCCCCTTTAAGGAAGCTATATACAAAGCATCTTCAAGTGCCCTCCTTTTCACTTCAGTATCCTCTAATCCTGAAGTAATAGCCCTTCCGGCAGCGTGCACTACATTCACAGAAGTATTTATAGCTTGAATACTTTCAAACCTCTTTTTAAACTGAAGGTCCTTTTCTTCCTGTTCCGCACTCACTTTAGTTATATTTAAAGTTGCAAACGCAAAAAGTAAAACTATAAAAGTAATGTGTTTAAGAGACATATATTTTTTACCTTACATTCGTGTATCTTCTTTTAGCTACTCTAGGCATAGTTGCAGCCCTTATAGATCTTGCTTCACGTAAAAGAATTAACATTACTTCTCTATCGATTTCCAAAACTGTTTCATAGGTATCATCACTAGTAGGATTAATACGAACTGTTCGAGCTCCTCTAATGGTACCTGTTACTCTTCCACGAAATGTATCATTTTGCATAACAAGGTCTATTACAGTAGTATTTGAATCTACTTTCATACCATGTATTTGCTCAGCTAAGTCTCGCATAGCAGCCATACGTGCTGCTCTAATAGCCATTAACCTCTTCTGAGCTTCTGTTCTTCCAGCCTGACTGGAAACCACTGCATAGCCTACCGAAGTTATAGTAGGAACATTGTCTATTGAAGCGGTTAATACTTCTTCTGTTGCTTTTATTACATCTTGACCTGATTCAGGAAGATCTATTTGTCTAATTCTCTCATCGACTGATGGAGAGTTAGGGAGAGGCTCATTCATAGCGCTTGCAGGACTCATCTTTTCATTTAAATATGTTAAGGTTTCCGTGCAACCGTTCAAAACACACAATGAACCTATTAGCAATATAATCTTATAAAATTTAATCATTAGCCACTCCATTAAACTTAATTTTTAACTTATAGATAATATGCCTGCCTTCCTGCAGTTTACGTGCCATAAGGATAGTAAGCATGCAAACTTTTTTTTTGAACTACGTTTTTTGGCACACGTATTGCGTCTAAATAAACATTTATTACTAATTTATACTCTATTTGTTGAAAAAATAGAAACTGAAGGCAAAAATTTGAATTGGAATAGTCATGGAAATGACACTAAAAATGATAAAAACATTTAGCTTTCCAAAGGCTATTAGGTCTGCTGGTCTACCTTTAGGTATACTTGTATTAATGGCAATGATGGTTATACCTCTTCCATCAATACTTCTAGATGTCTTTTTCACCTCAAATATTTTAGTTTCGTTAATTATTTTAATGGTTGCACTACATACTTTTCGTCCTCTTGAGTTTTCAAGTTTTCCTACAGTTTTATTATTTGCCACAATACTTCGCTTAGGGCTAAATGTTGCCTCTACAAGAATAGTATTAAGTGAAGGACATACTGGCACAGATGCAGCGGGTAAAGTAATTGAAGCATTTGGAAATTTTGTTATTGCCGGCGATTATGTCGTAGGAATTTTTGTTTTTGCAATTTTAATAATTATAAACCTAGTTGTTATTACTAGAGGTGCAGGGAGAGTATCTGAAGTCTCAGCCCGTTTTACTCTAGATGCTATGCCAGGCAAACAAATGGCAATTGACGCAGATTTAAATGCAGGTATTTTATCTAACGAAGAAGCAAAAGAACGTAGATCTGAAATTTCAAGAGAATCAGATTTTTATGGCGCAATGGATGGTGCATCAAAGTTTGTAAAAGGAGATGCTATTGCTTCTATTCTGATATTAATCATCAATATACTAGGGGGTTTAATTATTGGAGTTGTGCAACACGACTTACCTTTTTCTCAAGCAGCAGAAACATATGTAATATTGTCTGTAGGGGATGGTTTAGTAGCACAAATTCCTTCCTTACTTCTAGCTATAGCAACCGCAGTTATTGTAACTAGAATATCTTCTACCCATGATCTTACTGACCAAATTAGGAATGAAGTTGGTATGGCCAGAGCTTGGCTGCCTGCCTCAGGAGTGCTCTTTTTAGTAGGAATGATCCCTGGTATGCCAAATTTTTTATTTATTATGGCATCAATTTTAGCAGCAGCTGTCGCTGTGTATTATTATAGAAGAAAAAATATAATAGAAGAGGAAAACCAGGAAGAAATTATAGAAGAAAAAGACACCTCACCTGATAAGATTGAATTATCAGAGATAACAGATAACTCTGCCATATCTTTACAATTAGGATATGGATTAATTCAATTAGTAGATGAAGATAAAGGTGGACCACTTGTAAATAGAATAACAGGAGTGAGAAGACAACTATCAAAAGAACTTGGTTTTATTGTACCCCCGGTTCGTATTAGAGATGATTTAGATCTATCTTCTGAAGAATATACAATAAGGTTAGGCCAAACCATCGTAGGACAAAATAAAATATATCCAGATAGGCTACTAGCTATACCAAGTGAAAATTCAGAAATTAAAATGGAAGGTATAGAAGTCAAAGATCCGGCATTTGGAATGGATGCATTATGGATTGAAAGTTTTAATCAATCTAGAGCAGAATCTTCTGGATATATGGTAATAGCGCCTGAAGCAGTCATAGCTACACATTTAAATCAGATACTTAATAGACATGCTGGAGACCTAATTGGACAAGATGATGTGCAAGCTTTACTTGATAATCTTGCCACAACATCTCCACAGCTAGTTGAATCTGTAGTTCCAAAAATAGTTCCTCTGCACCAACTAACAACTATATTAAGAATACTTTTAACTGAATCTGTACCAATAAGCGATTTAAGGCAAGTATTAGAATTATTAGCTGGTTTAAATGCCCAAAATTCAACTGCTTCAGAATTAGCAGAAGCAGTTAGGCCTGCACTAGCAGGTCTTTTAATACAAAGGGTAGCTCCGCTGAACCAACCTCTTCCTGTTATAACTTTAAACTCAGATATGGAACAAATTTTAGTTAAGGCTGTTAAGGAACAGGATGGTAATACAGGCTTAGTATTAGAACCAAATTTTGCACAAAATATGATTAAAGCAATCTATGAAGCTTATGAAAAATCAACTTCTCATGAAAGTTCACCAGTTTTGGTAACTTCACCTATCTTAAGAAGAAGTTTATCCATTCTACTTAAACAATCTATAGAAGAATTAATAGTTTTGGCTTTTACAGAACTACCAGACAATAGAAAAATTAAAGTTGTTGCTACGATTGGAAATGACGCAGAAAGCAACAAATAAATAAGGAGGTTAAAATGGGGATGACAACTACAGTAACTGCTAAAGATACTACCAGTGCAATGGAAGATATTGCAGCTCAATTAGGAGAAAATGCTGTTATTCTATCAACACGGAAGATAGGTAATCTAGTAGAAATGACCGCATCAAATGCAAGGGCGGCACAAAGCGCAGTGAAGAAAAAAAGTAGTAAAAAGAATTTTAATAAGATTTTTCAAAATCAAGAAAATATATCTGATACGAGTAATGTTTTACCACTTGAAAAGAAAATGGGAGAACTACCTAAGGATAATGAAAAAGGTATAAAAATTACAAAAAATAAAAAGAAAACAATTTAAGAAAAACAAAT
>CAYMQD010000149.1:0-8543 GCA_964392475.1 uncultured Alphaproteobacteria bacterium | reverse complement strand
CAGGTCATGCATTTAGAGTCTGATGTAAGCAGAATAAGAGATCTGACCGGTTGGTCTCCCATGATATCAATTGAAAAAGGTCTTGCTGAGATGGCTAAAGAAGCGAGATCAAAAGCACCTACCACCTTAGATAATTTTAATGAACAAATGAGATCTTTATGTTCTGCAAATTTTAATCCAATAATACATAGAGCAAATTTATAAAGTTTATTTCTAAAACCATATATATTGATTGATCCTAATTATTTTTAAAAGAATCTATAGATAATGTATTGCTATACAAAAATTTATCGCTTAGGTGTTTAAATTTTTTGAAGAAGTTTATTTTTGAAAAATAATAACGCAATACTTAATTTGCTATAGTTTTTTTTGTAAGTTTTGGCTAGAAAATTGCTACTTTTCTATAGAGTTTATTAATTCTAATAGAATTGAGTCTGCCATGGAATTAAAAAAAAATATTACGAAGAAAAATATATCAGACTATTTTTCAAAAGATAAAAATGTTTCCGATTATATTTTAGACTTTCTAGCTTCCAAAAATGTAAAATATGTTTTTGTTCTGACTGGTGGAGCTATCGCTTTTACTATCGATTCATTTTCAAAAAGAAAAGATATAAAATATGTTTGTGTACAACACGAGCAAGCTGCTGCGATGATGGCAGATGCATATTCAAGAGTAGGACCAGGGTATGCTGCAACTATGAGTACTTCTGGACCTGGTGCTACTAATTTAGTCACTGGTGTAGGTTGTTCATATTTCGACTCTATTCCTAATTTGCATATAACAGGGCAAGTTAATTTACATGAACAAAGAGGATCTATGGAAGGAACTTCTGATTCAAGACAAATAGGTTTTCAAGAAACAGATATAGTTTCTATTATTAGCCCTATTACTAAAAAAGCAATTCAGTTAAAAAATGCAAATGAAATATTCGGAACTCTTGATGAGCTTTATGATATTTCCATATCAGGAAGACCAGGACCTGTTTTACTAGACCTTCCAATGAATTTACAAAGATTACCTTTACCAAAAAAGTTATATAGATCTAATAAAAAAACTACTGCTGTAAAGAAAAGTAAAGTCAATTACAAAAGTATTATCAAACTATTAAAGTCATCTATAAGACCAGTTATTATAGCTGGTGGAGGTATTAGAATTTCTAATGCTGTTAAGGAATTTAATGAACTAATAAAAAACCTTAAAATTCCAGTTGTTACTGCATGGAGTGGAATAGACTCAATAGACTATAATAATAAGCAATATATTGGTCATATTGGTGTATATGGTTCCAGAGGAGGTAACTTTTCTGTACAAAATGCAGATCTTATAATAAGTTTAGGATCACGTTTGGATACTAGGGTGACTGGTGGAAGACCTGAAACATTCGCACGAAACTCTAAACTTATAATGGTAGATATAGATAGAGGTGAATTATCTAAGAGAAGAGGTTTGGTTCCTTTTAAAGAAATATGTGAAGATGTTAGCGTCTTTATGAAAGAACTTAATCATGCAGCAAAAGCATTAAATTATACTTGTACGTCAAAGCATGATCTCTGGTTAAATAAATGTTTGTCTTGGAAATCTATTTATCCAACTGTTTCAGAAGAATTTGCGGTTAATGATCAATTTGTAAACCCATATATATTTGTTGAAGAATTATCCTCTCATCTTAAAAACAATGATATTGTTATTCCAGATGATGGGGCACATTTAACGTGGTTTATGCAGGCATTTAAACTTAAATTAGGACAAAGAGTATTTTCTTCATTTGCTAACTCACCTATGGGTTATTCTTTTCCTGCTTCTATAGGAGCATCTATCGCTTTAAATAAAAAAAGAATTATTTGTATTGATGGTGATGGTAGCTTCCAAATTAACATGCAGGAACTACAAACTGTCGTACAAGAGAAATTGCCTATCAAGATAATAATAATGAATAACGCTGGTTATGGAATCATAAAACAATTCCAAGAGCTCTATATGGGAAAAAGATTTAATGCTACAGGTATTGGGGTCAGCGCACCAAATTATAAAAAAATTGCTAAAGCTTATGGGTTAAGATATAGATCTATTAGAAAAAATAAAAATATAAAGCGTATAGTTAAAAAGATATTATGTGAGAATGGTGCATCTATTACTGATGTTTTCATTCATCCTAATCAAAAAATATTTCCTAAACTGACTTTCGGAAATCCAATTGAAAACTTGTCCCCATGTCTTTCTAAAGCTGATATGCAGCGAAATATGCTGGTACATTTTAAAGATTCAGAAGAAAGCTTTATTGAGGCTAATTAAGAGATGGTATCATTGTTTCCAAATAGTTCTCTTAAAAGAAAATTTTCATTTTTTAAACAGCCAAATTTTGATGAGAAAGAAATATATAGAAAAAATATAATTAAACATGTACGAAATTATATTACAAAGTTTCACAACCCAAAAGTGCATTTGAATAATATTCCAGTTTCCGGAAAAATAATTGATGCAGAGGAAATTTCTAATTTAGTGGAAGCAAGTCTGGATCTTAGGTTTACATCCGGAAGGTTTACCAAAGATTTTGAAAAAAAAATCAGTAAGATAATTGGGGTTAAATATTTATTAACATGTAACTCCGGTTCATCCGCTAACTTGCTAGCTATTTCTTCTTTATGCAGCGTTACGTTAGGTAAAAATGCGCTTAAAAAAGGAGACGAAGTTATTACCTGTTCCACTGGTTTTCCTACAACAGTAAATCCAATAATAATAAATAATCTTGTGCCTGTGTTTGTAGATGCATCCCTACCAACATATAATATAGATGTTAATTTGATTGAAAGAGCTATTTCTGAAAAAACAAAAGCAATAGCAATAGCACACACATTGGGAAATCCATTTGATTTAGAAAAAGTTAAAAATATTTGTGATAAATATAATTTATACTTAATTGAAGATTGTTGTGATGCTTTGGGGTCTAAATATAAAAATAAGCATGTGGGGACATTTGGTGATATTGGAACCTTGTCCTTTTATCCGGCTCATCATATTACAATGGGGGAAGGGGGAGCAGTATTTTGTAGCTCTTCAAAAATTAAAAGAGTTCTGGATTCTATAAGAGATTGGGGAAGAGATTGTTGGTGTGATACAGGATGTGATAACACTTGTAAAAAAAGATTTGAATGGAAACTAGGGGAACTTCCTAAAGGATATGATCATAAATACATATATACGAACTTAGGTTACAATTTTAAGATAACCGAGATGCAGGCAGCTTTGGGTCTAGCACAACTAGGAAAACTTGAAGCATTTATTAATATAAGAAGAGAAAATTATTCCTTACTATTAAATTTACTTGAAGATCTAAAGGAATATTTAATCCTACCTGAGAAGACATCCTACTCCAACCCTTCATGGTTTGGTTTTCCTTTAACTATAAAAGAAGATGATAGATTTTCTAAAAGAGAAATTATTATTTTTTTAGAAGAGAAAGGAATTGCTACTAGACCTATTTTTGCTGGAAATATAGTAAGACAACCATATATGAGAAGTGTGAACTATAAAAAGGTTAATGACTTAAAAGTAAGTGACAGAATAATGGAAAAATCTTTTTGGTTAGGTTTATATCCTGGTTTGAATAAAGATCATATACAATATATATCAAGAATAATTCACAATTATTTCAAGAAAGCTTGAAAATAGTAGTTTTATACTTTTAACAACCTTTATTAAGAAGTGTCGACTGTGAAATTCTTCCTATAGTTTTTTATTTAATAATTAGAAAAAGGAACTAGAGCACTAGTAGTCTCAGATCTATCCAGGATTGCACTCAATGAGATAATATATTGATTTTATCAATTTCTCTCATTTTAAACTCCATAATAATTATCTAGGTTTGTGTAAACACTGTTTTTACGGAATGGGTCAGATTGTTTTGAATAATGTAAGGAGAAAATACTTGAGTATTAATTACTTTTAGCTGAGTTTTCAGACATTCTGTAGTTATACTAGAATCCATTATTATTGTGATATGATACCTAAAAAAAAATAAAGTAGTTAAGCTATCAAGTCAGAACTATTGGATTTTTAGCAGAATATATTTAAGTGGATAGAGGGGGATAATAGTCATCAAAAACACTTAATTACAAATTAAAAATATTCAAAGTCTTGGACTTTCTGTATAAAATAAAGACATTGTGCTAAATGGTATAAGTTAATCTTTTAGGAAAATATACTATGGGAAAACTTGAGACTACACTTTCAGGAGCAGCTATTAAGTCTACGATAGAACAAGTATCTATGATTGGGGATATAGGTAAGGAAATTCTAGAAGGGTTTGGGGTAAGAAAAATTGATATAAATCAGGAGTATTCTTACAAACTTAGAGGCGCTATTCATGAAGCGGTCAGAAAAAGATTTGGAAAAGAAGCATTATTTTTTTGTGGAATGACCATATTAGACGGTTACTCAGAAATCGCCCCACAAGCAGGATTAAACAATGTACATAAGTTTGTAAATGAAAATAGCTCTAGGTTAGATTCTCCTAACATAAGAATAGCTCGGAAAGCTAGAAATGATTTTCTTAAAACCTATCAAAAGTTTGTAGATAAAAATACCAAAGCATCAATATTTACTCCAGAAAAGGGCATAGTTGGGGCAAATTTGAGAATACTTGCTTTAGAAAAGATTGAATTTACACTCACAAATGCAGTTTTATTAGAAAATGAAGATTTTAATAGAGGCGTTCTAACAGATGCGTTTGCACCATTAAAGAAAAATTGGGAAATAGAAATTAGTTTTCTCAAATCAAAGTCGAAAGTTGGGAAAACAGGCTGGACAAAATTTGTATGGAATATTTTTTTTAAGAGAAAAAAATCAAAAAAATTAGTTACAGATATTGTTATTGAGCAAAGACAGAAAGCCCGCGAAAACTTTATTCAAAATGTTCTCAAGGATTCTAACTATCAGAAAAAGAAGGCAGAGTTACTTGCTAATCAGCTAAGTAAATTTATACCTCCACAAATTCATAATGCTATGATGATGGGAAGTTATAACACAGATATTACTACGAAAAGAAAAAAACTAACAATTTTTTTTAGTGATATCCAAAACTTTACGCAAACCTCAGAGCTTTTGCAGCCAGAAGATTTAACAAAATATTTAAACGAATACTTTTCTGAAATGACTTCTATAGCTCTAGATTACGGGGCTACAATTGATAAATATATAGGTGATGCCCTAATGCTGTTTTTTGGAGACCCAGAATCCAATGGAGAAAAAGAAGATGCTAGAGCTTGTGTTGAAATGGCACTTAAGATGTGTGATAAAATAAAAAAGCTTCGGATAAAATGGTTGAATGAAGGTTTTTCTGATCCTTTTAAGGTAAGAATGGGGATAAATACAGGGTATTGTAATGTAGGAAATTTTGGAAGCTCTCAAAGGCTCACGTATACTATCATAGGAGAAGAAGTAAATGTTGCGGCACGTCTAGAATCATTAGGAAAAGCAGGGGGAATAATGATGAGCTATGAAACCTATGCTCACGTTCAAGACATTGTTGAAGTAAAACAAAAAAGATCATTGAAAATGAAAGGTATTAGTAGAAAGGTAAAAATATACTCTGTTTTAAATAGAAAAGAAGTTCAAATAGATCAAAGCCTTGAACCACACATACAAAAAGAACAGCAAATTAGTAATCATACCTTATTCACATTTAAGGTTAACGTAACAAAGCGCTTCCCTTTTATTGCTATAGGCAAGATATAAACTAATATTATCTGATTATTGATGACTGTTTATCAGATAATTACTGAATTTAAAAACAATCCCAAATTATCATATTTGGAATATCATACCTCCTGCATGGCATGCTTAATTTTTTCAGGTGTTATTGGTACAGAGCGAACCCTAGCTCCTACTGCATCAAATATTGCATTTCCAATTGCTGGTCCAACTACAGTTATAGCAGGTTCTCCGGCTCCAGCTGGATAATGGCCATTTTGTATAATCACTACATCCAATTCTGGGGCTTGGTTTATACGTAAAGGTCTCCAAGAATCAAAATTGTTCTGTTCTATAGACCCATTTTTCATAGTAATATTCTCATGTAAAGCTAGTGATATACCATGTAAAGATGATCCTTGAATTTGTGCTAGAGCACCATCCGGATTTATTACAGTGCCTAAATCCATGGCAATAGTAATTTTTAAGGGAGTAACTTCCCCTGTCTTGGGTTCTACATGAACTTCAGCAACACAAGCAGTCCAAGTCGGAGATCCACGCTCTTGTGAAGATACAGAAGCTATCCCTATACCCACATTTTTACCCAAAGGTTTTACTCCATAACCAGAACGTCCAGTAGCAACTAAAAGAACATTTCTTAGCCTATTTGCGCCACCTACTGAATTAGGAGGTGCTCCTTTATTTTTTCCAGTAGCACTTAAATGGGCTAGACGAAAATCAAGCGGATCTTGATCTAATTTTCTAGCCATCTCATCAATATAAGTTTCTACTGCCCAAAACGTCCAAAAAGGTGCCACCGACCTTAAGGAACCTGGAGGATTTGCCTGATCAGAAAGGTCATTTTTGATAGACCTTACATAATGATTGGGTATATTATACCAATGGTCTGAACCGTTCGTCGAAAATTGATCAATGGTACCTTTTTTATCTACCGTTTCAGCCATGAAACCCGGTGCCTGTCTCTTAGTTGACCAACCTGCGCAAACGTCATGCTTCATCGAAGTGAGTATTCCATCTCTACTACCTCCTTCTATAACTTGATAGGTAGATGTACGATGAAAGTTAAACATCATATCATCCTCACGAGTGAATATTAGTTTTACCGGTCGACCAATATATTGAGATGCGAGAGCTGCAGGAATTGCAGCATCTGGCTCTAGTCTCCTACCAAAACCACAGCCGGCATACTGCTGGTGATGAATAACTTTTTCACGCTCTACTCCAAGGGCAGTTGCTGTCATAGCTGTCATGCGAAGTTGCCATTGGATTGCTGTGAATAAAAGCCAAATAACATCTTTTTCCATTGCAACACAATTCATGGGTTCCATCATACCATGATATGCAATGGACGTTTCATAAGTTGCGGTATGTGTCATGTCAGCATTTTTTAAAGCCTCATCCACATCACCTTGGAGAACCCACATGGCTCCTGAATTAGGATCTTTTTGAGCATCAATTGCAAACTTGCGAATAGAATTAGTATCAACTTTTGCATTTATTCCTTTATCCCACGAAACTTTTATAGCTTTTGCGGCTTTTTCAGTAGCCCAGTAGGTTTCTCCCATTACTACAATGTAACTAGAGTTGACACCTGTATTATCTTCTTTTTGAACAAAGACACCGACATAACCGTTAATATTTTTGGCTTCTGTGTCATCTACGTTTTTCGGCACAGAACCAAAACGTGTTGGCCAAGGGATAAGTTTTCCATAAACCATATTAGGAACAAATACATCAATACCATACTGAGCCGTTCCGTTAATCTTAGAGGGTATGTCTAGTGCTGGAATAGATTTATTAATTAATTTATAATCACCAAAATTTTTTAATTTGATAGATTTCATTTCTTCTTCACTAAACACTCGGTCTATAGGAGTAGAGCTTAAAATCTCTGAATAAGTCAATGACGATCCAGTCGTGTGTATGATTCTACTTTTTTCAGCTCGGCAATCTTTTGCACATACATTAATTATTTTAGCAGCTGCTTCAATTAAAGCTATTCTAGCAGAAGCTCCAATACGAGAATTTCTATCAAAAGTCCAATTAACAGACCAAGATCCTCCTGTAATCATTAAACCCCATTTTTCGTGAGAATCAGGATAGTCAATTCTGATATCGTCCCAATCCATTTCTAGTTCTTCAGCAACAATCTGTGCAAGAGCAGTTCCAATATGTTGCCCTATCTCTGTTTTGGTGATGTGTATAGTTGCTATTCCATTAGGCGATAGGGTTAAATATTGTTGATGGTCCCAATTTCCTGCAGCTAAAGCCTTTGAAGCGGTTCCAACTAAATTAGGGGCAATGGAAAAGCCTATAACTAGACCAGTTCCAGCAACAGAACCTATTAAAAGATCTCTTCTAGACAAGCCTTGACTTGATGGTAACTCTTTATTCATGATTTTGCTCCTAATTCTATTAGTCAATTTTTTTGGCTTAACTAACGAAAAGCTAATTATATCTTCTAACCACAATATAGTTATTAAATTTATTTTTCAGCATATATGCTATGGAATTTAATTACATATTAAATTTAAATAAAATTTTCTGAATAAATCATTATAAACAGTATTTTATACTTTAATTTAATTAGGTATTAGATAAATCCATACTTTATTTAAAACTGGCAAAGATATTTGCCAATAATAGTGGCTAGTTTTCTTTCTCTTTCAGATTCTGATATTATACAAACCCCAATTTATCTTAAACCCATCTCTCTATATATATCCGGATGTTCCTCAATGATTATCTTACAATTAAGATTATATGGCTTAATCGCAATATGTGTAAAACAAGCTTATCTATTGAGTCGCTAAAGTTATTATACATATGT
>CAYMQD010000148.1:0-3806 GCA_964392475.1 uncultured Alphaproteobacteria bacterium | reverse complement strand
GGCAGTTTTAAATATTTTTAAATTCAACATTAATAAATCTCCAAAATCTGCTGCATTAAGAGAAAGCAATCTATTTTGGTATATGCTGTAAAGTTTTTTTGCACTATTATTGGCAAATTCAGATCCTCTATTATCTGCGTTTTCAGGATCTAACCCACGGTCTTTCCAGCGTTGTATAATTCCTAATAAAGCTTTTGCAGGCCATCTTTTTTCATCAATATTTTCAAGAGACATTGCTTGTTTTAAAAGTCTTATTTGGTCATCTGTATCAACAATAGTAAAATTTGATTTCAATCCGACCAAGGGAGCGTGATTTCTTAATATTCTTGCTCCGATAGAATGGAAGGTTCCCATCCACCATCCTCCTGCAGAATAACCAGTTATTAACTCCACTCTTTTTTTCATCTCATTTGCTGCTTTATTAGTAAATGTTACTGTAAGAGTTTGGTTTGGAATAGCATGATTATTTTGAATTATATTTGCTAACCTTGTCGTAAGGACACGAGTCTTTCCTGTACCGGCTCCTGCTAATACTAGCAAGGGTCCCTCGATATTTTTTATTGCTAATTCTTGTTCGTCATTTAAATGTAACTGCTTGTTATCAGTTGTATTTAAAGGCTTTATTTTTTCTATATCGTTAATTTTGTTTTTCATAATTATTGAAAACTAGCTTTGGTAGAATATTAGTTTCTTTAGTAAATCAAATGTAGTTTATATTGCAGTCCATCCCCCATCAACCATAAGTGTATGTCCTGTTATCATGGAAGAAGCAGGGCTGGCCAAAAATATTATAGCACCTGCTATTTCTTCTATTTCTGCTAACCTTCTTAAAGGGGTTCTGGATATTATAAAATTCAGTAAATTTTTATCTTTCATTAAGGGAGATACCAGCTGCGTTTTTGTATAGGTTGGCCCTATTGCATTTACCCTTATACCCTTTGGGCCCCATTCATTGGCTAGTGATCTTGTCATATTTACTATGGCGCCTTTACTTGCGTGGTAAGGAAAGTTAGGTGTTGGACCACCACCTGTTAATCCTTGAATTGAGGCTATGTTAATAATAGTTCCTGATTTCTTTTTTAACATTAATTTACCTACAGATTGGCTACATAAAAAAACAGAAGTTTGATTAGTTTTAATAATTTTTTCGTAGGTTTTTAAACTCATTTCTTCCATAGGCTGTCTTATAGAGGTTCCTGCGTTATTTACGAGGATATCTATTCCCATGCATTTATGATTAATCATTTTCACCTTTTTTACTACATCCTTATGATCTGTCACATCCATTTTAAAAGCATGCGCATCTCTTCCGAGCTTTTTGAGTTCATTAGATAAAATTTTTACAGATTTTAAATCTATATCAGTTAATATAACTTTTGCTCCTGCTTCTGAAAGAGCTATTCCAGCTATCCTACCTATTCCTCTTCCAGAACCAGTTACTAATGCCGTTTTTCCGTCTAGCCTAAAAGAAGATAAAACTGAAATATTAGCTGGTGGTTCTACATGAGATTTATTGCCCATCTAAAATTTTCCAAATTTTATGTATGCATCTTTGGGATCTGTTCCTGACTGAATTGCTGAGCGGACCTTATTTTCTGTAGAAGTATATTGTTTAACTAGTTCAAAAGTATCATTAAGTATGTTTTTTGGAACTACTACTACCCCATCTTCATCTCCAACTATATAGTCTCCTGCCTCTATTACAACTTTTCCAATAGATATAGGTAATCCCATAGTATCTACTACCCATCTACCTGCTACATCTGCAGTAGTACTATATTTACAAAATACAGAAAAGTTCATTTGAATAATTGAAGATATATCGCGTGATCCTCCATCCACTATATATCCTTTTACACCTTTATATTTTAACGTTTCAGCAGATAGTTCTCCCATATGGGCTATTGTATTATCATTAGGTTGGCAGACAATTATGTGTTTTGGGGGTGCTTTTGAAAGAAAATTTGTCCAGGAAAGTAAGGTCTCGTGTACTGAAGAATCTTTAGTTATTTTTCCGCTCATTGGCCAAGCTGGGCCAAACAGCCTCATCCCTTTAGATAATGGTGATATAGAATTTGGAAGCACTTGATCTGGATAGTTTAGTTTCCTTAAACAATCATAAAATATAGAAGCGGTATAATCAGATACATCAAGTTCATTCATGAATTTTTCAGTAAAAATGAAGAATATTAAGTTAAAAATGCAGCCATACCTATTAATATAACAATTATAGAAATTGTTAGATAAATAGTACCTTTTACAAAAGCACCCCACATTTTTACATGGTCATTGTAATAATTTTCTGGATCATATTTCATAGTAATTAGGTTCCTTATAAAAACATAAAAATCTATATATATACGCTGATACCAATATAGATATAAATCATATATTAAGAAATATAATAAATAAATTTTTTATTTTTTATTTTATCTAAATTATACTTTATAATATTGTGATATTCCTTTACAAGATATTATAGTAAATATTATTGATGATTTGTTGTATGCTACAATTTAAATATTTTAAATTTAAAGGTGAATTTGATGAAATTAGTTAACATATTCCTTAAAACTTTTACTCTTATATTAGTTTTTTTACCAAGTAATGTTATCGCACAAGAAATAATTGGTATTGGAAAACCTTGGGGTATGGGTTTGCAAAGTGCTGGATCTTTATTGGCACAGGAAATCACAGACTTTCATGATGCATTATTGATAGTTATTACATTAATATCACTTTTTGTTTTAGGCTTATTAGTCTGGATTATATTTAAGTTTGGGGAAGATAAAAACCCCAATCCTAGTAAGACAACTCACAATACAGTTATAGAAGTTTTATGGACCGTTATTCCTGTATTAATATTAGTTTTTATTGCCATTCCTTCTTTTAAATTGCTTTATAAAGCTGACGTTGTTCCTGATGCAGACATGACTGTTAAGGCTATAGGTCATCAGTGGTACTGGTCTTACGAATATCCTGATCATGGCAATTTTACATATGATGCTTGGTTAGTTGAGGAAGAAGGTGACTTAGAAGATTCAACTAAACCTTTCAATAGGTTATTGACTACAGATACTGCGGTGGTTGTTCCAGTAGGTAAAATAGTAAGGATGCAAATTACATCAACTGATGTTATCCATAGTTGGGCTATGCCAGCGCTAGGTGTAAAGGTAGATGCCGTTCCAGGACGTTTAAATGAGACATGGTTTAAAGCAGATAAGGAAGGTATATACTATGGATTATGCTCAGAATTATGTGGTTTGAATCACGGAAAAATGCCTATAGAAGTCCACGTTGTTTCACAATCTACATTTAATTTATGGGTAGGAGAAGCTAGAGAGCTTTATGCGAATAGCAAAGAAAACACTGAGTTAAATTTGGTAAAACTAAATAAATAACAAATTAGTAATATAGAAAAGGTAAATATAAGCAATGGCTGATAAATCTATTACAGATAATCATGATCATAATCCCACAGGTTGGCGCCGTTGGGTTTATTCTACAAACCATAAGGATATTGGTTCCATGTATTTGATATTCGCTATTATTGGCGGGATTATTGGGGGTGTAATGTCCATGGTTATGCGTACCGAATTAGGAGCGCCAGGGGATGGAATATTGGGTGGTGACTATCAAATGTATAATGTTTTGACCACAGCTCATGGACTAATAATGATATTTTTTATGGTTATGCCTGCGATGATAGGAGGTTTTGGAAACTGGTTTGTTCCAATAATGATTGGTGCACCTGATATGGCCTTTCCGAGAATGAATAATATTTCATTTTGGTTGTTACCCACATC
>CAYMQD010000147.1:0-10826 GCA_964392475.1 uncultured Alphaproteobacteria bacterium | reverse complement strand
GTATCTTCTAATAGTGATTTAATGACCACAGGGGTTGGTGGCCCGTTTATTGCAGCTGACTTATCTAATAATCCAAGTCAAAAACTAAGTAGGGATTTAATAAAGCTAGAAATACTTCATGAAAGGTTAAGTTCTGTTCCTTTAGTAGCACCTCTAGACCATTTCTATATTTCTAGTAAATTTGGTTATAGAAAGGACCCAGTTAACGGACGTAGGGCATTTCATGGAGGGATAGACCTTGGAGGAGCTTGGCAAAGTATTGTTTATGCTCCAGCAAAGGGTAAAGTTACTTTTGCTGGTAGGTATGGTTCCTACGGAATCACAGTATTTATAGACCATGGATTTGGAATAGAAACTAGATATGGTCATTTATCTAAGGCATTTGTTAAAAGAGGTGATCAAATAGATTACAGAACAAAGTTAGGAAAAGTAGGTAGAACTGGTAGAGCAAAAGGTGAGCATCTACATTATGAAATAAGGATTGCTGATAAAACAGTCAATCCATTACCATTTATGGAGGCGGTTAAAAATGTTTTCAAATAATAGTGATACAGATAATTTAAGTCTTTCAGTAGTTGGAGAAGGTATGAACTTTGACGGAGAAATTAAAACTTCAGGTGATTTACAAGTTGATGGAACCGTTAAAGGTAATATAAAAGCTGCTGATATTGTCATTGGGTTAGCAGGAAAAATTGAAGGTACTATTGAATGTGAGTCCCTTAAAATTAACGGTGCTTTTTCAGGAGATGCTGAAACTGGTAATCTTACAGTTTGCAGTGAAGGAAGAGTAGACGGTAAAGTTCTTTATCGCGATATAAGTGTAGAACATGGCGGGTTAATTACTGGTGAGGTAAAGCTAAATTCTTCTACAAACTATTTAGAGCATGATAAGGAAGACGACCAGGGGCCCATAGCACTAGTAGAGTAGTGGTAAAATATTTTTTACTATATACTTAGGGCTATTGTTATAATAACAGATATTTGAATCAGAACATCTGGATTGGTAGTTATGTAATTTGGTCAATTTGTTAAGTGGTAGTAATTTATATTAATCTAGTCGCATTCTGCACCTTTAAATCCACCTGCAATCCAGTCAATAGCTTTTATACCTTCGGGAGGGTTGACACATTTAGCTTTGAATCTTTCTATGTCAACAATCTTTACACGTTCTTCATTGGAATCCCATTTAGTTACTCCTATTGCTGTATCTTGTATCGCTTGATGACCATTTCCTAAAGACATATGAACTAAACCACTAGGGGAATCCCATTCCAAACCTTCCATGACTTCAATTACCTGCTCTTGGTTTGGAAATTTTCCATTTATTTCAAAAGCTATATCATATGCTTTTTTTACAAATAAAACTGCCATAGCAGCTTTATGCATTGGTTGAGTAGTTTGTTTAAGATTATATCGCTTAGAAATATTAGTTTTAAACCAATTTGCTAAAGGGCTATCTGGCGCTAGATCTCCATGTGGTCCTCTTGCTCCAATGATTACTCCATCTGGCATATTTTTTCCTAAGGTGGGTAATACATGATCTCCTGCACTAAATATTATATAACTGTTTGTAAATAATCTCCTTGCTTGGGCTTGCAATACGAAAGCTTCAAGGTCAGATCCCCAAAAACTAGAGTGTATGATGTCAGGTTTTGCTAAAGATAAAGCCGAAACTTCCGCTCCATATTGACCTGCAAATATTTTAGGAAATTGCTCTGAAACAATTTCTATTTTTGGATAGAGAACTTTTAAAGACATTGTAAAATCAGCCCATGAATCTTGTCCCCATGCATAATTTTGGTTAATACCTGCTACAGACTCTATTTTAATACCTCTTTTAAAAATATACCTAGCTGCGCTTATGTTATCCATTGCAGCATGAGGTCCTGTTCTAAAAACATATTTATAATCTTTTTCCTCAAAAACTCTAGGTGTGCCGCAATCAGATAAAATAGTAAGTTGTTTAAGTTCTTCAGCTACTGGGGGTATTGCTAAACAATCTCCAGAGGATATATATCCCATGACTAAATCTACCCCTTGTCTTTCCACTAGATTTCTAAATTCTGTAACTTGTTTTGTAGCCCCCCCGGCTTCATCTACAAAGAAATATTCAATCTTTGCGCCTGCGATTCCTGTCGTGTTATATGGTGAAGGAATTACTCCTTCATTTATTGCATCGAACATAAACTCATAGCCATTTCTGTGGGGTATCCCAAAACTAGCTGCAGCGCCACCTGAAAGAAAAGCTACAACACCAATTTTAATTGTGTTTTTTGCTAATGCTATAGAATTTAAAGAAGTAAAAATTAATATATAGAAAATTAAAAGAACTTTATTAAATATTTTCATTTCTTACTCCAGATCGTAAAATGTCTCTAGATGATCAAGTTAGCATATATTAAGTAGTATTAAACTCAAATATTAAATCTGCTTAAAACATAAGTTTATATAAGCAAAAATATAGAAGTATTATTTTTATTATGATATGATTAAAAAATTGGGAGGTTATTACAATGTTTAAAATTGTATTTTATTTAATCAGTATAATAATGATTAGCGTGTCAGCATTTGCTGATACAACAGATCAAAAATGGAAGAACCATGTAGAAGTAAAAAAAGCAGGTGAGCACTGCATTAATGATAGAAATTGTTTCAACAGATATCATCCTGCTATACCTCATGTAGCGAAAGCTAATGAGGGGGATATTATAATACTTCATACTAGAGATGCTCTAGATTCTGAGTTTAGATTAGATTCTACTGCAGATGATTTAGCTACAGTAGACTTGGGTTTAGTTCATCCTATGACAGGGCCAGTCCATATAAATGGGGCTAAAAGGGGAGATGCACTAGAAGTAGAATTATTAGATATTGCCCCTGATGAATATGGTTATACAGTGATAGCTCCTGGATTTGGATTTTTAAGAGATTTATTTCCTGACCCTTACATAGTTAATTGGAGACTTACGCGCTATGGGGCTGTTTCTGATGGTATGCCAGGTATAACTGTTCCATATGAAGCGTTCCCTGGATCTATAGGAGTTTTGCCTGGTTTGCCAGAGGTCAGTGCTTGGAAGGCTAGAGAAGCAGATTTAGCTGGAGCTGGCGGTGTGGTTTTAGGCCCATCTTCCGGTGGTGCTTTACCTGCAGCTGTTTGTGGAGAAAATGGCTCACATAAAGATGATTGCTTGAGAACTATTCCTCCTAGGGAAAATGGAGGGAATATGGATGTTCAGCAAATGCAACTTGGAACTAAAGTTATTTTTCCCTGTTTTATTGATGGTTGTGGTTTATTTGCCGGTGATGTGCACTATGCGCAAGGAGATGGTGAAGTTTCTGGAACTGCAATAGAAATGGGAGCAATTGTAACAGTTCGTACTAAGGTTCTAAAAGGTGCAGGTAAACAACTTGATATGCCAGTAACATTAGGAAACGATGAAATTAGAGACATTGAACCTACAAGGTTTTACCAAACTATTGGAATACCTATAAAAGGAAAGGAAGAATTACCTCCTTCACATGCCTATTTAGATTCATCAGAAATAATTAATCTAGAAAATATGTCAGAGGATTTAACTATTGCTGCAAGGCATGCTCTGGTGCAAATGATAGATTATTTAAATAGAGAGCATGGATTGACTAGAGAACAAGCTTATATTTTATGTTCTGTTGCAGTAGATTTACGAGTAGGACAGGTTGTGGATGTTCCTAACTTCGTAGTAACTGCTGTGCTTAACTTAGATGTTTTTGATAAAAATAGAAACAAATAATAAATAACATTAATTTTTAAATTGTTATGAATTTTTTATTTCTAAAAAGAAAATTTTTATGTTTATATCTTTTGGTGTTTTGCTCGGTTTTTATAGCCGGGCATGCACCTTGGGGTCAGTGGAATGTATATAGACAAGAACATCTAATAGTTCTTAGTACACGTGAAGATATTCAAAGTTATCCTTTTTCAAAATTAATAGTTTCAATTTTGAATGAAAAACTTCCAGAGTCTAAAGCTCGGCCAGCACGAGCTAGAACTTTTGATAGAGTTTGGAGTTTATTCTCAACTGGACAAATTCCTCTACTAGTATTATCTAAACAAAATGCAATAGATCTCATTCATGGGACAGGATCCTTTAGTAAGCACGATCCTGTTGAAGCAAGGATAATTTGTATGTTTAATGATTTAGTGTTAATTAGCGTTACTGATTTTCCTCCTAAATTTGCATGGCAAGTAACTGATGCAATAATTAGTTCAAAAGATAAAGTCAAAGACGCCAGTCTGAACTTAAAAATAAATTTTCCTATACCTATACATTTGGGATCAGAAGCTTACATGTTAGGAGAACCAATTCCAGAATAATTTATTTATTGTTTAAAAATATATCTCATTATTCTAACGCTTGCTTAAGGTCTGCTAGAATATCATCTATATGTTCTATTCCAATTGATAATCTTATATATCCTTTAGTTACTCCCGCTTTTAATTGGTCTGAATCTGCCAGCTGTAAATGTGTAGTAGAGGCTGGATGAATTGTTAAGCTTCTTATATCAGCAATATTAGCTAAATGATTGAGGGTTACACAATTACGTTGCTGTTATGTGTTTATGAAGAAATAAGTTTAAGGATTAATTGTTTGGTTCAAATGAAGTGTATTCACCCCTTGGTAAAATATTGTTTGTTTTTTTTGACCAAAGATTTTAATAGCATTCCAGTAAGCATGAAAAATACAAAAATATATCCACCTATGCCACCATATGAAATAGAGGCAATTGCTGGACCGGGGCATAGCCCTACTAGTCCCCATCCAGCACCAAATAACAAAGAGCCTAATAATAAATCTGAATTGATAGATAAATTATCATTTTGGAAGACTTTTGTTCCTAGTAGAGAAGTATTTATTTTATCATTAATCTTCCATGCTATAAACATAGGTAGAATTGCACCAAAAAGAACAAATGCAAGTGTTGGATCCCAGTCTCCCAAAAAGTTTAGCCACCCTTGAATTTTTAGAGTATTTGTCATACCTGAAATTAGCAGACCTAAACCAAATAAACTTCCACTTATGAACGAAGATAAAAGTCTTATCACAATATTTCCAGATAGTTACGTAAAGTGAAAACAATAGTTACACCTGAAATTATATAAAAAACAGTAGCTACTATACTTCTAAAGGATATACGAGAAATGCCGCACACTCCATGACCACTAGTACAACCTTGCGCAAGACTTGTCCCAATTCCCACTAATAATCCGGCTATTATGATTAAGTAGATATTTGATGTGATGTTTGTTTTGGTAGAATTATAAGTAAAAGAGGCTATAGCAGGTATAAGTATTAATCCTACAATAAATACAGTACGCTCAAAAAAATTATGCCATCCAGATTTGTCTACTAGTCCTCCTATAATACCGCTAGCGCCCATAATTCTTCCGTTTACTAATAGAAATATAGCTGCAGCTAAGCCTATTAACGTACCTCCAAAAAAACCGTATAACCATTCTTGTTCAATCATTTTTAACTCTTTTTACAACACAAATTATGAAACTGGAAGTTGTTCATGTTTGGTATTGTTGATAATTATTTGCTTGCTACTGCTAGACCTTTGTCTATATCTTTTATAATATCATCTATATGTTCTATTCCTATGGATAGCCGAACGTAGGAATCTACTACTCCTGATCTGATTTGATCTTCTTCATTTAGTTGAGAGTGAGTAGTGGTGGCTGGATGAATTGCTAAGCTTCGAACATCTCCTATATTAGCTACGTGGTAAAATAATTCTAATCCGTCAATGAATGCCCTGCCTGCTTCTTTTCCTCCTTCTATCTCAAATCCTACAAGCGCTCCATACCCATCTTCTAAGTAATTTTGAGTTCTAGATTTGTTTTCTCCAGAAAAAAATTTAGGAAAAATGACTTTATTTATTTGAGAATGACCTTTTAAATAATCTGCTACGGTCTCTGCATTTTTACAATGTTCTTTTATTCGTATAGGAAGAGTTTCTAGTCCTTGTATAAATTGAAATGCGTTAAATGGGCTCATTGCTGATCCAACATCTCTCAACAACGTTACCCTAGCTTTGAGGATATATGCGATTGGACCTAGCGGGGCAGCAGCTTCACTCCACACTGCGCCGTGATAGCTTGGATCAGGTGTATTTAATGTTGGCTGTCTATCCTTGTGTTTTTCCCAAGGGAAGTTTCCTCCATCGATAATAACACCACCAATAGAAGTACCATGACCTCCAATGTATTTTGTAGTTGAATGAATTATTATTGCTGCCCCATGTGAAAACGGCTTACATATAATTGGTGAGGCAGTATTATCAACTATTAAAGGTATTCCCAAAGGTCTACCTATATCAGCTACTTCTTTTATGGGAAATACATGTAATTTTGGGTTAGGAAGTGTCTCAGCAAAGTACAATCTAGTTTTTTCGTCTGTAGCTTCTTTAAAATTTTTAGGGCTTTCAGGATCTACAAATCGAACTTCTATGCCTTGATCTTGAAGTGTATTGGCAAATAGGTTCCAAGTTCCCCCATACAGATCTGTAGAACTTACAATATTATCTCCACTCCTAGTTAGATTTTGTATAGCCATAGCTGTGGCAGATTGCCCAGAAGCTGTTCCAAGTGCTGCTACACCGCCTTCTAAAGCAGCTAGTCTTTTTTCTAGCACATCAACAGTAGGGTTCATAATTCTTGTATAAATATTTCCTAATTCTGTTAATCCAAATAAATTTGCGGCATGTTCTGTACTATTAAATTGGTATGAAGTTGTTTGATGGATAGGAACAGCAACTGAATTTGTAGTTGGATCCGCTCTCCAGCCTGCATGAATTGCTATAGTTTCAGGTCTTTGTGAATCTGTCATATTTGTTATCCTTTTATGTTTTACTTGTATAAATATTGCAAGTTCACTTAGTGAAAATAAATTAATAGCGCGTGTTCAATATTTTTAAATTGATAAGAAGTGTTTGATTAATAGGCACAAATACAGAACCTGTAATTTCATCAGCTCTCACTCACGCATATATTGCTAGTGTTTCACTATTTAGATTTGCTTCTTTATTCATTTTTTTTAAATATTTATTAAATAAATATACATAATAATTTAGTATACCAATAAAATATCCAGAATAAAAGTAATAAAGATAGTTATTTGAGATATAATCTGTAATTATAGTAATCTATAAAATATTATACAATTAGATAGTTGCTATATTAGTCTGTAATTATTACTGCTTTT
Organism: uncultured Alphaproteobacteria bacterium; assembly: GCA_964392475.1. Classification (GTDB taxonomy): domain Bacteria; phylum Pseudomonadota; class Alphaproteobacteria; order TMED109; family TMED109; genus CAYMQD01. The sequence goes on along the minus strand of CAYMQD010000147.1, from coordinate 3,582 downwards.
CCTGTAACTTTTCTATTTATTAGTGCATTTAATGCATCTGCTGTTTTTTCTAAAGGAACTACCATAGAGATTCTTGGTTTCACTTTTCCTTCTTTCCACCATTCGATGACCTTTTTCATATTTTCATTATGCCCTATAGGGTCTCTTTCCGTCCACGCTCCCCAAAAAACTCCTACAATGTCGCAGCTTTTTAATAATGCTAAATTAGCAGGTGCTTGAGGTATCCTTCCTGAGGCAAACCCTATAACTAATAATCTTCCTTCCCATGATATACACCTTAATGATTGATCAAATATATCACCTCCAACAGGGTCATAAATTACATTTGCTCCTGAGTTATTAGTAATCCTCTTAACTTCATCCTTAAATAAAGGTAGAGAAGTATAATTAATTACATAATCTGCACCATGTTCTGTAGCGATTGATAGTTTTTCATCTGTACCCGCCGTAGCTATTACTTTTGCACCTAGGGCTTTGCCAATTTCTACAGCTGCTAAACCGACTCCGCCTGCTGCTCCATGTACGAGTAGATATTCATTCTCAATCAATTTTCCTCGTTGAATAAGTGCATGAGCAGTTGTACCATAAGTTAATGTCAGTGATGCGGCAGTAATAAAATCCATTTCTTTATTAATTGGTGAAACTTTACTTGATTTAGTTATTACTTCTTCAGCAAACGCGCCATGTCCTGTCATTGCAACAACTCTATCTCCTATTGAAATATTTGTTACATCACTGGCTATCTCTATTACTTCTCCGGCTGCTTCTGCTCCAGGAGAAAATGGAAAATCAGGTTTAAACTGGTATTTTCCTTGAATCATAAGCACATCCGGAAAATTTACTCCTGCTGCTCTTACCTTTATTTTAACCTCTCCTGGTTTCAAAGGTTTGGATTCTATTTCTTCTAATACCAAGCTATCAGGTTCACCCCATTTTTTACATAACATTGCTTTCATTGTTCAAATCCCATATATAATTTTTTATTTTTCAAATAAATAACCTACAAAGCTACCATAGTTTGATGAAAGAACTACTTTTACAGGTAAAAATAACTTAAAGTGTTCATTTTCTTTGTAAAGTATGTGACCATCAGTTGGATGTTTTTTTAGTTCTTTATCGGTATACCCATCAATTCGTTCAAATTCAATTGTACATCTTCTAACTTCACCCTCAATTTTTTTTATTTTAGTTGATTTTAGAACTTCTGTTCCCTTATCAATAGAGATAATATTATATTTCCTTCTGCCATCAAAAATAGGTATTGTAGTTGTACATGAATCATATTTACTAATTATAAACCCTAATAATAAAAATGCAGATGCAGGGTCAAAGGTATTTTTTCTAAGCTTGATAGGAATAAAATTTCTTCTATCGTCATCTTTGGGATCAGGTTGTGCTGATATAACTTTCACATGTCTATTATTATATGAAATTTCCATATGACCAGTTTTTTCTCCTCTTGTATCTGACGTATAGTAATATTCTGGCTCTAATTGCAGTTTTGAATCAACAATCTTTCCATTAACTTTTAAGTTTTGTGTCCAATCATAAATTAAGCTTAATATACCTGTTACTTTTGCATTATATTCAAAAACATAATTATCTTTATCTATAGCAAAATTCCCATTAGCCTCACCTATTTGTAGTCCTCCTAGATAAGCAATAAATTTAAGTGGAATGTCTAATTTTTCATAAGCGTAACTAGTTGGTATAAGAAAAATATGACAAAAGAGCAGTGAAAATATAAGAGAATAATATTTATATATTTTGAAATTAGTATCTTTTATATATTTGATAATTTCTAACATTTTTATAACATATTGATTCTATTTTAGTATGCAAACATTTAAATAAATATTAACTAAATGAGATTTTTTTCCAATGTATGGCGTAATCTAAAATTCTAGATACTGATGAATAAAGTGATATAGTTATTAGGGATATTAGTATTACTGACGCAAAGAGGAGGTCTATTTGGAGTTTTCCATTTGCGTATAGCATTAAATAACCTAGTCCATTTGAAGCGCCTATCCACTCACTTATTACTGCACCCATAGGAGCAAACACAGCTCCTAATTTTAATCCTGATGCCAATTGAGGGAGGGCATAAGGTATTCTTAGATATAATAAAATAGTGTTTTTACTGGCGCGCATAGTTTGTGCTAAATCAAGCATTTGCGTAGAAGTTATTTTTAATCCTTCATAAAACGATAGAGTTATTGGAAAATATATGATTATTATCGTCATGACTATTTTAGATAATAAACCGTATCCTAACCATAGTGTTAATATGGGGGCTAATGCAAAAATTGGTATTGCTTGACCAAACAGCATAATGGGTAATAGCCAGTTTCTTGCAGTTTGATAATATATAAGTTGTAAGCCACTGATTATTCCAATTAATGTACCAAATGTGTAGCCAATTAATATTTCACTTAAAGTGATTAAAAAATTATTAAAAAGTAATTTATAATGATATTTAAAAGCTTTTAAGACATCTGTTGGTGCAGGCAGAATATACTTGGGAACATCTGTAAGAATGCAGAGTATATACCAAGAAATGAGCAATAATATAATCGTATAAAGTATTTTTAATATTGAATGCATCCTAAATTACTTTTGTTTTTTGCATCTTATTCAATATTTTCTTTCTGCTAGTAATCACATTGGGAGTAATTTTTCTTAATGGCTTACTATTCGGAACAGGGATGGGGGTAAAAATACTGTCAGAAAGTAAATAAAGATTATCAGATAAGATTAGTGCTTCTAAAATATCATGAGTAACCATAACTACAGTTTTATTCTTTAGAAGCTTAACAGTTAATTCTTGTATACTTTCTTTAGTAATGGCATCAAGTGCTGAAAATGGCTCATCCATCAAAATCAAATCACTATCTTCCATTAAAGTTCTAGCTAATATGAGTTTTTGAAGCATTCCTCCTGAAAGGACATAGGGAAACTTATATGAAAATTCTTCTAACCCTACTTTTTTTAAAAGTGATAAAGCTTTTTCTTTAGATGGTTTTTGCTTTCTAAACTTATATCCTATAGTTACATTGTCCAAAATATTTAACCATGGCAAGATTATAGGGTTTTGGGTTATCCATGAAATTTTAGTTTTAAGTTTATTATTATATTTTATATTTAATTGGTTGTTGAAATCTTTAGATATAGGCAATTTAGCGAGGGTACGTAAAACTGTTGATTTTCCTGAACCTGATTTACCTATAATACATGACCATTTGTTTGATTTAATTGTTAGATTTATGTTATCTAATAAAATATTATTATTAATGCTTAAATAACCTTTATATCTAATAAAATTGCTTTCAATCATAAGAAATCTGTTAGTTATCTGAATTTACGTCAATAGCTAATTGTTTTACAGGCAAGATAGAATCAATTAATGATGAATTATATAAATAAGTCTCAAATTTTTTGTATCTTCTATAATCTAAGGCACTAGGTCTTAAAGCTAATCTAGGCAAAGTATCGATCCAAGCTTTTTTGTTTAGTGCATCATTGAGTTCAGGAGAGATAGAGGAAAAAATTTTCCAACTTTCCTGAGGATGATTTACTATA
>CAYMQD010000146.1:0-3478 GCA_964392475.1 uncultured Alphaproteobacteria bacterium | reverse complement strand
ATCACACACAAAGTCCTTATAAAGATATCTAGATTGGATACCAACATAAGCTTTATTTTATTTAAATTTAAAACTTTTTTTAATGAGGGATAATTTCCTTTAACAATAGAAAGAAAAATTATTATTGTAAGTAATGATCCTATAATTTCTGCAGTAACAGTAGCTATAACTATTCCAAAAACCTTTAATTTGTAAAATATTCCTAAAACTATAGAAAGTATAGCGTTTATTAAGTTTGTAGTAATTTGTATAAACAAAGCTATTTTAGAGAGTCCTTGTCCTAATAACCATCCCATTCCTACTAGAATAATAAGATTAGATGGTGCTGCAAATATTCTAATAGATAGATAAATAGTAGCTATTTCTTTAATTTTTTTATCAGGATTTATAAGAAATAAGGAAATATAAACAATTTGGTCTTTAATCATTACAAGAAATAAACCTAAAAATAATGCTAATATAAATGCCCTTATTGCTGAAGAAATGACTTCATTTTTATTGTTTGATCCCACGGCTTGTGCAGTAAATCCTGTTGTTCCCATACGTAGAAAACCTAAAGCCCAATAAATAAAAGAAAAAGTTATAGCGCCAACGGCAACTGAACCAATATAAATTTCTCCAAAATGTCCTGCTACTCCAGTATCTACGGCTCCAGTAATTGGTATACTTAGACTAGTTAGGATCATAGGCCATGCTATACGCCATATTTCCTTTTCATTAGTATTTTTTTTATTCAAGAAATTAGAAAAAATTTTCATATTATATGATTTATTCTTTAGCTTTGATGTGGTGTATTATTAGTTACTTAATAATTTTAGGTAGTATAATTTTTGGTAAAATGATATTAACTATTTATGCTTAAAGTAACATTTTATATACTATTAACTGCTCTAGTAATATGTTTTTTTTCGGGAGCTGCTTTTTTTTCAGTACTATTTTACTATAGTAAGGATTTACCTGATTATAAACAGTTAGTTGCTTATAAGCCACCTACCGTAACTAGATTACATGCAGCAGATGGAAAACTGTTAGCTGAATACGCGATAGAAAAGCGTGTTTTTGTTCCTATCAATTCTATTCCAGACACCTTAATACAAGCCTTTATATCTGCAGAAGACAAGACTTTCTATGACCATTTAGGTGTAGATTTTAGAAGTGTAGGAAGAGCAGTATTTCAAAACTTAAAAAATTTTGTAGATAATAAAAGATTAGTAGGGGCATCAACGATCACCCAACAAGTAGCAAAGAACTTTTTACTTACAAACGAAGTTTCACTTGATAGAAAGTTTAAAGAAGCTTTACTAGCGTTTCGAATAGAATATGTTTTAAGTAAGAATAGAATACTCGAGTTATATTTAAATGAGATATTTCTTGGTCTTAGATCTTATGGAGTAGCAGCTGCATCTTTAAACTATTTTAACAAAGCGCTTAATGAACTTACTTTGGGAGAATCAGCATTTTTAGCAGGACTTCCCAAAGGACCTAATAATTATCATCCTGAGCGTTACCCTTCTGCTGCTATTAATAGAAGAAATTACGTATTAAGAAGAATGTTAGAAGATGGAGTAATATCTACTAAAGAATTTAATATAGCCAAAAATGAAAAAATTAAACTTATAGAAAGAAATCCAGAAGAAATAATTGATGCTCCTTATTTTGCGGAAGAAGTAAGAAGAAAGATTGCTGACTTATATGGTGAAGACTCCCTTTATAAAGGTGGTTTAACTGTAACAACCACAGTAAATCCAAAACTACAAGAATTCGCTGATAAAGCACTTAGGAAGGGATTAGAGGAATATGATAGAAGACACGGATGGAGAGGTTCATTAGGAACAATTCATAAAGAAGATCTTCTGAATGGAAACTGGAAAGAATCTATTAAAAATATGAAAAATATTCCAGGGTTACACGGTAGAAAAATAGCAGTAGTTTTAGATATTAAAGAGAGTTATGCAGTCCTTGGAATATCTGGTGAGATAGAAATGGGAAGGATTGATGTAAGTGGAATTTCTTGGGCAAGAAGGAAGCTTTCAGCAGATAAACTGGGTGCAACTCCGACTAGTGTTAAGCAAGTCTTAGCGCTAGGTGAGGTAATAATGGTAGAAAAACAGATTCAAGAAAATGAAGATATTAATAAAAATAGATATAATTTGCTTCAGATTCCTGATGTGAATGGGGCTTTAATAGCTGTTGATCCAAGAAATGGGCGCATTTTAGCTATGTCAGGGGGATATGATTTTGATGAAAGTGAGTTTAATAGAGCAACCCAAGCCTTACGTCAACCAGGATCTGCATTTAAACCTTTTGTTTATCTGGCAGCTTTAGAAAGTGGATATAATCCTTCTTCATTAGTTTTGGATGCACCTCTTGTAATTGATCAAGGGCCTGGATTAGATAAATGGGTTCCTCAGAACTATACAGGAAAATTTTATGGCCCCTCTACCTTAAGAATCGGTTTAGAAAAATCTAGAAATGTAATGACGGTTAGGCTAGCTAATAACATAGGTATGGAAAAAGTTACAGAACTAAGTAATCGTTTAAAAATTGGTGATTTTCCAGAGCTTTTAGCAACATCTTTAGGTGCAGGTGAAACAACTCTTATGAAGTTAGTTTCTGCATACAATGTTATGATCAATGGTGGAAGGTTTATAGAATCAGCACTTATAGAACGTGTGCAAAATAGAGAAGGAAGAACTATTTTTAAGAGAGATAATAGAATATGTAGGAGTTGTGTAAATAAAATCACAGATAATGAAATTAAAGTTATTCCAAGATTAGATCCGTTAGGAGTTCAGGTTATAGATCCACGTCACGCTTTTCAAATTACTTGGATGTTAAAGGGAGTAATTGAGAGAGGTACTGCGAGAAAATTAAATTTTATAAATCAGCCTATAGCAGGTAAAACTGGTACTACTAATGATAATATGGACGCATGGTTTTTAGGATTTTCTCCTAATTTAGTTGTAGGGGTATATGTTGGATTTGACAAACCTGCCACACTTGGAGAAAAAGAAACAGGAGGAAAAGTTGCTGCACCAATTTTTGGATATTTTATTAGTGAATCATTATCTGAATCTCTTGTGCATCCTTTTAGGATACCTGAAGGAATAGAAATGATAAGGGTAAATTCACAAACAGGTGAAGCAGCTAGTGCAAATCAAAAAAATACTATTTATGAGGCTTTTTTCAATGGTACGGGTCCGAATATAGAGTCACGAGAGGTTACTAAAGGAATTGTGGGAGGATTTGAAAGTGGACTTTACTAATATTTTTGTAATACTTGGAAAATTTTATGAAGAATGAACTTTTATTAATAGTTGAAAAAATCAAAAAATCTTTGTCGTTAATTAGGAGGCATCTTTGACCCTGAAAGCGTGAAGCTACGGTTAGAAGAGTTATATAAGTTAACTCAATCAACTAATATTTGGGAGGATCAGAAAAATGCTCAGACATTGATGATAGTAAAGTCTTTATTAGA
>CAYMQD010000145.1:0-3350 GCA_964392475.1 uncultured Alphaproteobacteria bacterium | reverse complement strand
TGTGTTAACGTTTAACACATCTCCTTGACCCCATTTTTGCTCTTCTAAAGAAAGAAAGTTTCCCAAGTCTGACCATTTTGGATCACAAGGAAGCACTGCTGCATTTGATATTTTTTCCATAATTGCTATATCGAATGGTGTATTTAAGATGCCTTTAAAAGATTTTTTTTCTAATCTTAAAAAACCCATATCTACTTCTGCGTTCTTTATTGAAGATTGGGCTTTTTTGAGAATTGTTGGTGCATATTTCTTATATGCTTCTAAAATATTATTTGCTCTAAAAATAAAAATTCCTGAATTCCATAGTGCTCCCTTAGCAATTAATTCAACTGCTTTTCTCTCGGATGGTTTTTCAGTAAAATTTACAACTTTAAATATATTTGTATCTATCTTTTTATCTTTTAATATATAACCATATCCAGTTTCTGGTTTTGTAGGTTTTATCCCAAGTGTAAGTATATAGTTACTTACTTGATTGGTTGTATCTAAAATAGCTTTATTGAAAACGTGCGGATTTCCAATGAAATGATCTGATGGAAAAATACACATTAAAGCGTCTTTTTCATAGAGACTGGCAGCTATGGCTATAGAAGCTGCTGTATTACGTGCAACAGGTTCTAAAACAATTTTTGCATTTTTAATTTTTGCAGCTTCTAAAGTGTGTGCAACTAAAAATCGGTGGTCAACTGATGTAATAATAGTGGGGCTAAAGAATATTTTTTTATTAAGTCTCTTTATTGATTGTACAATTAATGGCTCTTCATTGTTAAATGATAAAAATTGTTTGGGCATATGCTTTCTTGATAAAGGCCAAAGTCTAGTTCCTGATCCTCCAGATAATATGATGGGGTGAATTTTTTTTAGAGTCATTTAAAAATCTTTCGCGGGTCAAATGCGTCACGAACTGCTTCTCCAATAAATACAAGTAAAGATAGCATTATTGCTAAAGTAATAAAGGCGGTAAAACCTAGCCAAGGGGCTTGTAAATTATTTTTACCTTGATTAAGTAATTCACCTAATGAAGGAGATCCAGGAGGTAAGCCAAAACCAAGAAAATCTAGAGAGGTTAATGTTGTTATAGAACCTGCTAAGATAAATGGAAGATAGGTTAGGGTAGAAACCATAGCGTTAGGTAGTAAATGCTTAAACATAACTTTTAAATTAGACATTCCCATTGCGCGAGCTGATTTTATATAGTCAAAATTTCTTGCCCGCAAGAATTCTGCTCTAACAACACCTACTAAACTCATCCAAGAAAAAAGTAATAATAAAAATAAAAGCATCCAAAATGATGGTGTTATTACGGAAGCTAATATAATTAATAAATAAAGTACAGGCATACCTGACCATACTTCAATAAAACGCTGCCCTAATAAATCTACTAAGCCTCCAAAATATCCTTGTATTGCACCAACTAAAACCCCGATTATAGATGACAAACATGTTAATATAAATCCAAATATAACAGAAAGACGAAAACCATATATTAAGCGTGATAAAACATCTCGAGCTTGGTCATCAGTTCCTAGTAAATTGTAGTTGGTAGGAGGTGAAGGTGCGGGCACATTTAAGTCATAATTAACTGTTCTGTATGAGAAAGTGATTAAAGGCCAAACCATCCATCCTTTTTTATTTATAAGGTCTTTAACATATGGATCTTTGAAATCAGTATTGGTTAAAAAATCTCCTCCGAATGTAGTTTCTGGATAATTCTTAAATACAGGCATATATAAATGATTATTATAACTGACTAGTAAGGGTTTATCATTAGCTATAAATTCTGCAGGTAGAGTAATAATAAGTAACAAAATAAATATCCAAAGCGAAAAATACCCTCTTTTATTTTTTTTAAATGTTTTAATTCTTTTTGAATTAATTGAACTCATTTTATTTTTATGAAAAAGTATATTAATCATGTTAGATATTTCTATTTTCAAAATCTAATCTAGGGTCTACTAACATCATAGCTAAATCACCTAATAAATTCATTATTAAACCTAGGAAAGTAAAAAAATATAGAGTAGCAAAAATAACAGGATAATCTCTATTTATAGCTGACTCAAAACCTAATAGACCAAGGCCGTCCAGAGAAAATATTACTTCTACGAGAAGTGCTCCGGTAAATAAAATTCCAGTGAAGGCGACGGGAAAGCCGGCAATTATAATGAGCATACCGTTTCTAAAAATATGTCCATATAAAACTCTATTATTATTCAATCCTTTAGCTTTGGCAGTTAAAACGTATTGTTGATTAATTTGTTCTAAGAAACTGTTTTTGGTAAGCATTGTAAGGCTTGCAAATCCACCAATAACCATTGAGGTGACAGGTAGTATCATATGCCAAAAATAGTCAATGATTTTACCATATAAACTTAAATCTGCCCAATTATCAGACACCAATCCACGAAGTGGAAACCAATCTAAATAGCGACCACCTGAAAATATTATAATTAGAAAGATAGCAAATAAGAAAGCAGGAAGTGCATTCCCCACTACCACCACACCACTCGTCCAAATATCAAATTTAGAACCATCACGTACAGCTTTAGATATTCCTAATGGAATAGAAATAAAATACACTAGAAAAGTTGTCCATAATCCTAGAGAAATTGAGACTGGTAATTTTTCTTTAACTAAATTAACAACACTTTCACTTCTATAGAATGAATGACCAAAGTCAAAGAACAAATAGTTTTTTATCATTTGTATAAACCGTATGTGAATAGGTTTATCGAACCCATACATTCTTTCTAGCTCTTGAATAAATTCAGGATCTAAACCTTGTGCTCCTCTATATTTACTAGAGTAAGTTTGTTGGCTTCCATCAATAATATTATTGGATGTATTTAAAGATTGTGAGCTTAGTTCTGAATTTCCTCCAGATACTCTAGCTGTGGCACCTACGTTTATACCTTGTATTTTAGCAAGTATATTTTCTATGGGTCCTCCTGGAGCAAATTGGATGATAGCAAAATTAATTATCATTATTCCGAATAATGTTGGAATAATAAGTAGCAAACGTCTAACTATATATTTAAACATTTATAGTCATCTTTTGGTAAATTAACAAATTTTTCTATATTAGTAGAGTTATTTTGCCACCAGATTTCAGGAAAACCATGCCCAAAGGGGGGGAATTTTTTTGGATGACCAAATTTATTCCAATATACTAATCTTGATGCACTTATATGCCAATGCGGAACAACATAATATCCATGAAGAAGTACGCGGTCTAATGCTCTAGTAGCCGCGATAAGGTTTTTTTCGTCAGGAGATTCAATTATTTTCTTGATTAAATAGTCAACTGCTGGATTTTTTATGCCAATCCAATTTGAACTTCCGGGTATATC
>CAYMQD010000144.1:0-6076 GCA_964392475.1 uncultured Alphaproteobacteria bacterium | reverse complement strand
AACTAATTGGATTAGTGAACGGCCAAGAAAAAGATATAAAAGCTACGTTTCCTAAAGATTTTTTTGAAGCTGAATTAAAAGGTAAGGAAGCTATCTTTGACTGTAAAGTAAAAGAAATAAAAATTCCTGCTGACCCATTGGAAGGTGAAGAGTTAGCTAAAAGCCTTGGAATGCCAGACTATAAAACCTTGAAAGAGGCAGTTAAAAATCAATTAGAAAAAAACTACCAAGATGTATCTTTCTCTAGAATAAAAAGAGATATTTTGGATACGTTACAAAAAAAACATGATTTTCCTCTTCCAGAAGAAATGGTTGATAATGAGTTTAATTCTATTTGGTCTAACTTAGAAAAAGATAGATCCAAAGGAATAATTGAAGAGGAAGATAAAGGTAAAAGTGATGAATTACTCAAAAAAGAATATAAAAATTTAGCTAAAAGAAGAGTAAAACTTGGATTGGTTTTACAAGATATTGGAAATACAAACGGGATTAAAGTAGCAAAAAAAGAAATTGATGCAGCTATAACAAGGGAAGCAAGTTTATACCCAGAATCTTCTCAGAAAGTTATAGAATTTTATAATAACAATCCAGATGCAGTTAGCAGATTGGAAGGCCCTATTTTCGAGGATAAAGTTATAAATTTTATTATTAATTCTTCTAATGTTCAGAATAAATTAGTCTCAAAAGAAGAGTTATTAGGCTATACAAATGAAAAGAATAAAAATAATACTAATGCTTCAAAGACTTTAAAAAAAGCACCAAATAAGAAGAAAAATTTAAAATCTAAACCACTTAAAAAAAATAAGATTACTGGAAATACTAAATCTGATAAAAAATAAGTGAATTTATTGTGATATATAGGAGAGCGTTTAATGAAAGACATAATTGGTCAATACAATTATACCTTAGTCCCTATGGTTGTTGAGCAAACTAATACAGGGGAGAGAGCTTTTGATATATATTCGCGCCTTTTAAAAGAGAGAATTATATTTTTAACTGGTCCAGTTGGTGACGAAGTGGCAACAGTGATAATTGCTCAACTGTTGTTTTTAGAAGCAGAAAACCAAAATAAGGATATTTCATTTTATGTTAATAGTCCTGGGGGATTGGTTACCGCAGGTCTTGCAATTTATGATACAATGCACTACATCAAACCAAAAATTTCTACTTTGTGTGTAGGGCAAGCAGCTTCAATGGGTTCCTTGCTTTTATCAGCGGGTGCTTCTGGCATGAGATTTGCTCTTCCTAATTCTAGAGTTATGCTTCATCAACCAACTGGTGGGTTTTCAGGACAGGCAACTGATATAGAAATTCATGCTAAAGAAATATTATCTTTAAAAGAAAGGTTAAATAGTATTTACTGTCACCATACGGGAAAATCAATGGACGAGATAAGAGATGCATTAGAAAGAGATAGGTTTATGGGTCCTGAGGAAGCTAAGAAATTTGGCATAATTGATGAGATTGTGAAAGAAAGACCTGATTTGAAAGGTGAAAATATAGATACTAATTCTACTAAGGATGATGAGAAAAAGGAGTAATTTTTATTCTTGAATAATTGTAAAAATAAATTTGAATTTTGATTGTTTTCAATTTTATTTTATAACGTTATGATTTTACTGTAAGTTTTATTTAGTATATAGGAAAAATTATGAGTAATAATGCGAGTATAGATACAAAAGATAAACTTTATTGTTCTTTTTGCGGCAAAAGTCAACATGAAGTTAGGAAGCTAATAGCTGGTCCGACAGTCTTTATATGTGATGAATGTGTAGAGCTTTGTATGGATATTATTAGGGAAGAAAATAAAACAAATGTTGTTAAGAATAAAGAAGGAGTTCCAACGCCAGGGGAAATATGTGACGTTTTAAATTCCTATGTTATTGGACAAGAGCAAGCAAAACGCGTCTTATCTGTTGCAGTTCATAATCACTATAAAAGACTTTCGTATGGATCAAAAGTCAATGATGTGGAACTATCTAAATCTAACATACTTTTAATTGGTCCTACAGGATCTGGAAAAACACTTTTAGCTCAAACACTGGCCCGTATTTTGGATGTGCCTTTTACTATGGCAGATGCTACTACTTTAACTGAGGCGGGTTATGTTGGTGAAGATGTTGAGAATATTATTTTAAAGTTAGTACAAGCTGCCGATTATAATATAGAGAGAGCACAGCGAGGAATAGTTTATATCGATGAGATAGATAAAATCAGTAGAAAAGCTGAGAACTTATCTATTACCAGGGATGTCTCAGGGGAAGGCGTTCAACAAGCGCTTCTTAAAATTATGGAAGGAACAGTTGCTAGTGTTCCTCCACAAGGGGGAAGAAAACATCCACAGCAAGAATTTTTGCCTGTAGATACGTCAAATGTTCTTTTTGTTTGTGGAGGAGCATTTGCAGGATTAGAAAAAATAATTTCTAAAAGAGGTCGCTCTTCAAGCATTGGTTTTGGTGCTTCAGTGGTTGACCCAGATGATAGGCGTCAAGGAGAGATATTTGCTGATGCAGAGCCAGAAGATTTATTACGTTATGTCTTAATACCTGAATTAATTGGTAGACTGCCAGTGGTAGCACCACTTCAAGATTTAGATCAAAAAGCGTTAATAGAAATACTTACCAAACCCAAGAATGCTTTAGTAAGGCAGTATCAACGTATGTTTGAAATGGAAGATACTAAACTTACTTTTACCGAAGATGCTTTAAATGCAATTGCTAAAAAGGCTTTAAAGCGTAAAACTGGAGCAAGAGGTCTCCGTTCGATTATGGAATCTACATTACTTGACACTATGTATGACCTGCCTTCTACAAACAATGTAGAAGAAGTGGTCATTAATGCAGAAGTAGTTCAATCAGGTTCTGCTCCATTAATAATCTATGCTGATAATAATGAAGAAATTGGTTCTTCAGCTTAAAATAATTTATGTTTCCTCTTGATTTTTACTAGTATAGTCGTCACCTATTATACTATGTTGAATAAAATGAATAATCTAAATGAGGTGTAAATATGACGCTTGCTAAAGAAAAAATTGAATTACCTATGTTGCCGCTTAGAGATATAGTAGTTTTTCCTCATATGATTGTTCCTTTATTTGTTGGCAGAGAAAAATCAGTTCTTGCTTTAGAAGAAGTAATGAAAAATGATAAGCGGATTCTTTTATTTGCTCAAAAGAATGCTTTAGAGGATGATCCAATTCAGAAGGATATCTTTACGATAGGAACAATTGGTACGGTTTTGCAAATGCTAAAATTACCTGATGGTACTGTAAAAGTGCTTGTAGAAGGTAATTCTCGAGTAAAAATAGATCATTTTATTGATAATAAAGACTTTTTGAAAGCGTCAGTAACAGAAATAGATGATGAACCAGAAGAAGATAATGATAATAATGAGAAAGAGCTAGAAGCATTAAAAAGAACTTTAATTAGTCAATTTGAATCATATGTAAAATTAAATAAAAAGGTTCCTGGTGAAATCCTCGCGTCAATAGGACAGATTGATAATATAAGCAGGTTGGCAGATACAGTTGCATCGCACCTAAGTATTAAGCTTTCTGAAAAGCAAGAATTACTTGAAGTTTTATTGGTTTCTAAAAGGTTAGATAAAATATTTTCATTTATAGAATCAGAACTCAGTATGATAAAGGTAGAGAAAAAGATACGTTCTAGAGTTAAGAGGCAAATGGAAAAAACACAAAGGGAATATTATTTAAATGAACAATTGAAAGCTATACAAAGAGAACTAGGTGATTCAGATGAAGGAAAAGGAGAATTAGAGGAATACAGTGATATTTTAAACAAAGTTAAGCTGCCTAAAGAAGCTAAGTCTAAAGCTGAAACTGAATTAAAAAAACTTAAATCAATGAGTCCTATGTCTGCGGAAAGTACTGTAGTTCGTAATTATCTTGATTGGTTATTAGGAATCCCATGGAAAAAGACAAGTAGAGTAAAAACAGATCTAAGTTTTGCTCAAAAAGTTTTAGATGCCGATCATTTTGGGTTAGAAAAGGTTAAAGAAAGGATTATAGAATATTTAGCAGTTCAAAAAAGAACAAAAAGGTTTAGGGGACCAATATTATGCCTAGTAGGCGCTCCCGGCGTAGGTAAAACTTCATTAGGTAAATCGATAGCTAGAGCTACAGGTAGAAAGTTTGTAAGGATATCTTTGGGAGGTGTTCGTGATGAATCTGAAATTCGCGGACATAGAAGAACCTATATAGGTTCTATGCCAGGAAAAATAATTCAAGGAATGAAAAAAGCAGGAACTTGTAATCCACTATTTCTCCTTGATGAAGTAGATAAACTTGGTTCAGATTGGAGAGGAGATCCTACATCTGCACTTTTAGAAGTTCTTGATCCTGAGCAAAACGTTGCTTTCAATGATCATTACCTAGAAGTTGATTATGATCTTTCTAATGTGCTTTTTATTACCACTGCTAATACTTTAAGAATGCCTCAACCACTTCTGGATAGATTAGAAGTAATTAGGCTTAGTGGATATACGGAGCACGAAAAACTAGAGATAGCTAAACGACATCTGATTGATAGGCAAATAGAACGTAATGGATTAAAGGATAAAGAGTGGGGAATTGAAGATTCTGCTATAGTAGACTTGATTAGATACTACACTAGAGAAGTAGGTGTGCGTAATTTAGAAAGAGAAATTGCTAAACTATGTAGAAAGGCAACTACTCAAATAGTAGGAGGAGAAAAAAGTAAAATAAAGGTAACTTCAAAAAATGTAGGTAACTACTCCGGGGTTAGAAAATTTAAGTATGGCCAGTTGGAATATAAACAAATCGTCGGTGTTTCGACGGGATTAGCTTATACGGAGACAGGAGGAGATATTTTATCTATAGAATCAGTAGTTATGCCAGGAAAGGGAAGAAGACAGGTAACTGGACACCTTGGGGATGTCATGAAGGAATCTGTTCATGCAGCAGTGTCATATGTGAGGTCTAGATCTCCATCTTACGGAATAGAACCACCTATTTTTGAGAGTAGAGATATTCATGTTCATGTTCCAGAGGGTGCAACTCCTAAAGATGGTCCATCAGCAGGAGTAGCAATCTTTTGTTCCATAGTTTCTATCCTTACTGGTATTCCTTTGAGAGGTGATGTAGCAATGACTGGTGAAATTACTTTGAGAGGAAGAGTATTAGCTATTGGTGGCCTGAAAGAAAAGCTGTTAGCGGCCTTACGGTCAAATATCAAGACTGTATTAATACCTCAAGAAAACGAAAAAGATCTAGTAGACATTCCGAAAACTGTTAAAAATAATCTTTCGATAAAGTTTGTTGAATCTGCTGATGAAGCTCTTAAATATGCTTTGACTAAGGAACCTTCAGCAATAGAATGGATAGATTCGCAAGATAGAGACCTAAGAACACCTAAAGATCAGGAGAAAAATGAGAAAATTGTGACACATTAACGTATTTTTTGTATTTTTTTTTAAATTTTTGCAATCAGTGTTTGACGAAGCATTAATTTAGCATTTACATTTATAACTAGTATTATTTAAGCAATTATAAGGGGGCTATTGTGAATAAAAATGAACTGATAGCAACTGTTGCAAATTCAACAGGACTAAGTAAATCTCAAAGTGCGGAAGCTATTGAAGCTGTAATAGATACTGTTACTGCTCAGTTGCGTAGTGGATCAGATGTAAGATTAGTTGGATTTGGAACTTTTTCGATTTCTAGACGCCAAGCAACTACTGGTAGAAATCCTAGGACGGGAGAAACTATAAATATAGCGGCTTCCAATGTTCCAAAGTTTAAAGCAGGAAAAGCTTTAAAGGATGGTGTTAATTGATCTATTTTTCTTTTTAATGAATACAACTAGCTGACCGGCTATTAAAAGTTGGTCAGTTAGTTTATTTATATCTTCAGTATGTGGTATTTGGGCGATTATCTCAGCTGGGATAGCGACTCGTTTACACCGAGTAGGGCGGCGGTTCGATCCCGTCATCGCCCACCACCTAGTATTAATATATGTATATTTGTTTTTATAATTAAGAATTGTAATTTTTTAATTAAGTTTTTTATCTGGGGGTGTAGCTCAGCTGGTTAGAGCGC
>CAYMQD010000143.1:0-2533 GCA_964392475.1 uncultured Alphaproteobacteria bacterium | reverse complement strand
CAGGTCAACTTCCAGTTCATGTAGGTGATGATAATGATACCGCCGAAAAGTCGAATCGATTGCTGCAACAATGTTGCTGGAAGATCGGTGACTATGTTTTCAATGGTGGTAATATCGTTAGTCATGCGGGAAACAATTTCTCCTGTGCGACGTTTGACAAAGAAACTGAGAGAAAGTGTTTGTAGATGCTCGAACAATTTTTTACGAAAATCAGTGATGGCACGTTTTTCAGTAAGATCAAATAAGAAGTTATGTGCCGTCGAAAATACAAGCTGCAAGAAAAAGAGTCCGGCAATGTTTAGTGTCATGTTGTTCATCAGAGTCATGTTTTTTTCAACCATGACGACATCAACGAGTTTTTTGATATAGAGTGGTACGGCAAGATTGGTTAATGATGCGATGATGAGGCAGAAAGCTCCTACATATAATGCGGTTTTATAAGGGACGAGAAGTTTTAGGAGTTGTCTGTAATTTTTCATTAAAATTGTGCAGCTTTTGTTTAAATATTTAATGTATCATATTTTTTTTAGCGGCCGGTTTTTTTAGTGGAGGTTTCTTTGTGCTCGAAGTTTTCTGCAATACTTGCGGATATCAAAATTCAGCACACGGTTTTTGCATTGCCATTTGCTGTCGTCAGCGCTTTTATAGCTGCAGAGGGAATGCCTGAAACGGAAAAAATGATATGGATCGCAGTTTGTATGGTTGGGGCGAGAAATGCGGCTATGGCATTTAATCGCATTATGGATGCTCCATTTGACAAAGAGAATCCTCGTACTCAGCACCGGGCGCTCCCTTCAGGTTTGGTGGATGTGAAAAGTTACTGGGTATTTTTGATCGTCTCTTCTATTATTTTTATTTTTGCAGCGGGTATGTTGAATCGACTTGCATTAATTCTGTCTCCAGTAGCATTGGGTATTGTATTTTTTTATTCCCTAACGAAGCGGTTTACAGCTTATTCGCATTTCTGGTTGGGACTTGCCATTTCGGTAGCTCCTGTTGGCGCATGGGTGGCAATTCGAGAAGAGATTTCTTTTATTTCCTTATTGCTGGGTGCGGCTGTGGTTTTCTGGTTGATTGGGTTCGGTATTCTTTACTCCTGTATGGATGTGGAGTTTGATCTAAGAAGTAATTTGAAATCTATTCCACAAAAATTTGGTGTTGAAAGGGCTTTACGCATTGCGTTTGCTTCACATGGTTTGATGGTTCTTTTTCTGTTCGTGCTGTTGTTATTTGCCAATAAGTTAGGAATGTTATATTTGGCTGGTGTGGTTATTGTGGCTGGGTTATTAATTTACGAGCATTCGCTGGTGAGCCAGGAAGATCTTTCGAAAATAAATATTGCTTTTTTTAATATGAATGGAGTTATAAGTATTGTTCTTATGTTTTTTGTTATAGCGGATTTTCTATGGATTTAGGTGGTAATTTAAATCCATATCTTTATTTCTAGTACACTTAAAATCTAGTATAATTTTTCTATTCTTAATTAATTTATCGTGGTTGACTTTTTATGCTTTTTGAATTTGAAGATAAAAATTTAAAATCTATTTGCGAAAAGGTAAAGGCGCAGGAACGGTTATCTTTCGGAGATGGGGTGACCCTTTGGAGTAGCCCCGATCTCTTGGGAGTTGGTTTTTTGGCCAACCAGGTTCGTGAGAGGATGAATGGAGATACGACATATTTCATCCATAACCGTCACATTAATCCAACCAATATTTGTATCCACAGTTGTCAGTTTTGTGCGTTTGGGGTTAAAGAAGACCATCCTCATGCTTATGAAAAATCTCTGGGGGAGATATTCTCCGATGCAGAAAAATACAATGGTGGGAATGTCAGCGAGTTTCATATTGTAGGAGGGCTTCATCCCGATCTACCTTTTGAGTATTACCTCGATATGTTGAAGGGCTTGAAAGATCGATTTCCTGAAGTTCATATTCAAGCTTTCACAGCGATAGAACTGGGCTATTTGGCAGAATTGGCTAAGCTTCCTTTGGATGAAACTCTTAAAATTCTTAAGAATGCAGGATTGGGATCCATCCCAGGAGGGGGAGCTGAAATTTTTGCCAAAAGGGTTAGAAAAAAGATTTGTGGAGAAAAATTAATTGGGGAAGACTGGTTAAAGGTTCATGAAACGGCCCATGGCTTGGGAGTGAAAAGCAATGCTACCATGTTGTACGGTCATTTAGAGACAGTGGAAGAAAGGGCGGACCATTTAGTTCGACTAAGGGAATTGCAGGATCGCACAAAGGGATTTGTTACTTTTATTCCTTTGGCTTTTCACCCTGAAAATACGGTGTTGGAATTTTTAAAGACAACACCCGGTCAGCTCGATTTAAGGGCATTGGCGGTTTCCAGGTTGATGTTAGACAATTTCCCACATATTAAAGCTTTTTGGATAATGATAACGCCAAAAATAGCCCAGCTAGCGCAATCATTTGGGGCCGACGATATGGATGGTACCGTCGTTGAAGAAAAAATTATTCATGCGGCTGGAGCAGCCACGGATCAGATTTTTCATCAGGACCAGATTATAAAT
>CAYMQD010000142.1:0-2827 GCA_964392475.1 uncultured Alphaproteobacteria bacterium | reverse complement strand
GGCGCAATAGACGAATAGGACGAAACCACCAGACAAACTTTTTCACCCAATCTAGTATCCGGCACCCCAACCGCGGCCGCTTTCGCAACCAGTGGATGCCGTACCGCCAAATCTTCTATTTTCGCCGGTAAAATATTTCTGCCCCCCCTTATTATAAGGTCCTTAAGTCTACCTACTATCTCCAGGTTCCCACTAGCATCCAATCTGCCCAGATCACCACTCATGAACCACCCCAAGCCATTAAATGATTCTTCTGTCGATTGTTGATCTCCAAAATAACCCAACATTAAGGCCGCACCGCGGCCACCAATTTCCCCAACCTCACCAGTTGATAACATTCGTTGTTTGTCTTCGGGATTAAAAATTCGTACTTCATACGCTGAACCACCCCGTCCGCAAGTTGCAACGATTGTTTCCGTTGTATCGTCAGGATGGGTAAATTGATGCGATGAGTTCTCCGTCATGCCGTAGACATTTTGCGGAGTAATTCCTTGTTCAACGAAAGATTCCGCAACCATTTTTGGAATCGGTGCCCCCGCCATATAGAATGTTTTAACTGACTCCAGTCTTACAGCACCCCGTTCACGCTGTTCGGACAAAAGGTCCATTGCGTGCGTCGGAACTCCCATTACATAGGTTACTTCTGCTTTCCTAATCCAATCTAGCCGGCTCCCAGTCCCAGGATCATCCAAGACAAATTCTGCACCAGAGAGAACTGATTGTGCAAAGCCGACCCAAGCAATGTGGTGCGAAATTGGGCTTAAAGACAGTAATATTGTGTCTTCACGAAGATCCCATATTTTAACCATATCTCGGGCATTAGCTAAGATAGTATTATCACTGTGCATAACCCCCTTCGGCCTACCTGTGGTCCCCGATGTAAAAGCAAGATAAGAAATCTTATCTGCTCCCAGACCAAGTGGTTCTGGTTCTTCCCCGACATCTGTCATGTCTGGAAAACTCGAAAGTTCGTAACGGTCAGGTTCTAGACACACACTGAGGCGCAGCCCTAAAACTTTATCCTTGAGCCCCAATAAATCCGTTCTATCAGCGTTCCAGTTCCGTTCGTAGAAGATAGCTGCCGAACCGATCTCCACTAACAAATTTATCATTTCCTCGGTCGTATAATCCCGGTGCAACGAGGGATTGCACACAAAGCCACTCCTCGAACAAGCAAGAAAAATGATGAGAGCCTCGATACGGTTAGAAAGCGCCATCGAAACTCGATCACCCGGTTTGAGTCCAGCCTCTTTTAGCCGTTTTGAGACAGCACGAGCCCATCTCTCCACCTCGCGCCAAGTCAGTCGACGGCACGAATCCCGCGCAGCAAAATTGCTAGGCCGATTTTTAACTTGGTTCACCACTAAGTCATAAAATCCGACCGAATGCCAAAGTCCATTTTTATAATATTCCTGGGCCTTTCCAGGGTCCTGGAGAGTCAGTAGTGGCATATAGTCATTTACCAAACCGGTTAGGATCAGGAGTTCTTCGATCGGCGAAAGATTCTCTTAATTCCACCGACTCCTCGCTATTTAGATACTGCCTAAGCAACAAATCGTGTGCCAATCGCGCAAGGCCACCAACACCACCATGACGAGCATTGAATGATGCTTTGATGGAAGCCAATGCAACAGCACCCCGATCGGCAACCTCCAACGCATAACTCATCGTTGCCTGTGTAAGCTCTAGGTCTGGAACAACACGGTTAACCAAGCCCATAGCTAGAGCCTGTTCTGCATCGATCTTCTGGTTAGTGTACCACATCTCCTTCGCACGTTTTTTCCCCACCAAATCCTCAAGGTACCAAGTGCCATACCCTGCATCAAAGGAGCCCATCATTGGACCTACTTGGCGAAATACTGCCCCTGCCTTTGCAATAGTAAGATCGCAAACCATCTGCAGAACATTGCCGCCACCCACAGCGAAGCCATTAACACTTGCAATCACCGGTTTCTGCAATCTATCAATCGACTCATACATCTCTAACGTAGGGAGCACACCAGGATAAAGGTTCGTATCTTCCATGCCTTCCTTCCTACCGCCTATACAAAAGAATTTGTCTCCTGCACCCGTAAGGACTAAAACCCGCGTTCTTGTTTCTCGACGAATTTCATTGATGCAGTCACGAATTTCGTGGCACATCGTGGCGGTAAACATGTTGCCATCCTGAGGCCTGTTTAGTGTTAACCAGCCAACCGGGCCATCCTCTTTGTATAAAATTTCAGAAAAATTCATCTGCTTTCCCTACCACCAATAATCAAAACACTAATGTCCAAAACCAAAAGACTTCCGCTTTTCAAGGAACTGTTGGTGGTAATCCTCGGCCAACCAATAATCTCTAACCACTTCGATAGTGGTAACAATAGGGCTGGTTAGTTTCCTTGATAGACTTAACTGAGATAATGAAGCCTCAGCTGCTAGTTTTTGGCGATCGTCATGAACAAAAATTACGGTACGGTACTGCTCCCCAACGTCAGGACCTTGCCTATTCAACTGGGTCGGGTCGTGGATAGTCCAAAACGTCTCCAATAAGGCCCCGTAGGAGATTTTCTCTGGGTCAAAAAGTACCCGAACCACCTCTACATGACCGGTTTTTCCTGAACAAACATCTTCATACGTGGGATTCACAGACTGGCCTCCTGTGTAGCCCACCGATGTCTCTACGACCCCGGTCAATTCACGAAAGGCTGCTTCTACCCCCCAGAAACAGCCGGCTCCAAAAGTAGCTTGCTCCATAGCAACTCCGTTTCCTTTTAATCAGATAGGATATATCATTAGCTCCAAACAACTTGTGCCCGCTAGATGACTATGAAACAAGTCAAAAAAG
>CAYMQD010000141.1:0-2684 GCA_964392475.1 uncultured Alphaproteobacteria bacterium | reverse complement strand
GCTGGAGACCAGGGAATAATGTTTGGTTATGCATGTAACGAAACTGCAGCTTTAATGCCTGCACCAATTCAATTAAGTCATGAAATACTGCTAAAGTTGAAAGAAGTTCGCAAATCAGGTGTGGTGGAAGGATTGGGTCCTGATGCAAAAAGCCAGGTAACTCTAGAATATAAGGAAGGAAGACCAGTTGGGGCAAAATCAATTGTAGTTTCGACCCAACATACTAAAGGTCTTACTCCTGTTGATGTAAAAAACTTGATCAGACCGTATGTTATAGAAACTTTACCGGAAGGTTGGATGTGTTCAGATGAGCATTTTTACGTTAATCCTACTGGAAATTTTGAAATAGGAGGACCGCATGGAGATGCAGGCTTAACTGGAAGAAAGATAATTGTTGATACATACGGAGGTGCATGTCCACACGGAGGAGGAGCCTATTCAGGAAAAGATCCTTCTAAAGTTGATAGATCAGCAGCCTATGCTGCTCGATATATAGCTAAAAATATAGTTGCAGCAAAATTAGCAGAAAAATGCACTATACAGCTTTCTTACGCCATTGGAATTTCTTACCCTTTATCAATATATGTAAATACCTACAATACTGGGGTTTATGATGATGGTAAAATAGAAGAGATAATACCGAAAGTTTTTGATCTTTCCCCTAGGGGTATAAGAGACATGTTACATTTAGCTAGACCTATTTACAAAATAACTTCTGCTTATGGACATTTTGGCAGAAAGCCAGAATCGAATGGAAGTTTTTATTGGGAACGAACAGATAAAGAAAAAGAATTAAAGGAAGCGCTTGGTTGAATCTACCCATATAAGAAAAAGGAGAACATATGGCTCAAAGTCTCGGAGGCCTTTGAGTGCAACAAAAAAAATCTTGATAGATGAAATTCTACCTGAAGTTAGGATTAATACAAATCTAGACAGACAAAAATCTATTTGTCCTCAAGCTCTATTTAATTATAAAATTAAGGAGGTTTGGTTAGAAATAGGTTTTGGAAGTGGGGAACATATTTTATGGCAACTCACTAAAAATAAAGATATAGGAATAATAGGGTGTGAGACTTATAAAAATGGAATTGCACAACTTCTTTTTTCATTACAGAAAAAATATTTCAATCAAATTAAAATTATACCCGATCATGTAACATCTTTTTTAGAAGTATTACAGGAAGAGTCTATATCTCGCGTTTTTATTCTTTTCTCTGACCCATGGCCAAAAAAGCGGCATTCAAAGAGAAGGATCATAAATTCTTACAATTTAGATTTGTTAGCAAATATTCTTGTTGATCATGGAGAGCTAAGAATAGCTACAGATCATTCACAATATAAAAGATGGATATTATATCATTTAATTAATCATCCTAAATTCGAATGGACAGCCATAAGGCCTGATGATTTTAATATTAGACCAGAAGATTGGCCTCAAACGAAATATGATAAAAAGGCATTATTGCAAAATAGGACTCCTATGTATTTAACAATAAAAAGGTTGAAGAGATAAAATTATAAATTAAATATAGTATTAACTTTTAAATAGTATATTTTAAAAATACTTGATTTTTAAAAGTAAATTTACTCTTTTCCTTTTAAATATATTTCATTAGGATCCGTTAATTGAGTAGTATAAAAAATGCTATAGAGCCCATTATTGATAAGCTAGGTTTTGTTCTCGTAAAATTAAATTTATTAGAGGAGGAGAAGACTCTGCAAATTATAGTTGATAGTAAAAATAATAAATTTATAACAACTAATGACTGTGCAAAAATAAGTAAAAATATTAGTGTAATACTAGACGTAAATGATGTTATAAGTGAAAATTATTTTTTAGAAGTTTCTTCTCCAGGTATAGATAGGCCTCTTATAAATGTTGATGATTGGAGACGTTTTATAGGACATGATGCTGAAGTTAATGTTAAAGTTTCTATTAAGGGGCGTTTGTATTTTTGTGGAATGATTAAGAATTATAAAGATAATGTGGTAACATTTGTGGATAATGAATTAGGGGAAATTTTATTGCAAAATAGTAATATTGATAATGCTAAGCTTTTACTAACAGAAAAGTTGATAAATTTTTCTAAAAATAAGTTATAAGTATTGCAATAATAAGGAATGTTTAAATGAGTGAGACAGAGTTTAATGCTAACATAGCAAGACCAGAACTACTACAAATTGCGGATTCTGTTGCACGTGATAAATCTATTGAACATGATTTAGTTATAGAGGCAATGGAGCAAGCAATCCAAACGGCTGCTAAACGAAAATATGGTCAAGAGTTAGATATTAAGGCAGAAATAGATAGAAAATCTGGAGAAATAAAAGTTTCGCGTGCTTTAGAAGTGGCGGAAGAAATTGAAAATTCCTCTCAGCAAATTACTCTTGAGGAAGGTTTAAAAAGGGACCCAAAGGCTAAAGTTGGAGATAAATTTTATGATACTTTGCCTCCAATAGATCTTGGTAGAGTTGCCGCACAAACTGCTAAACAGGTCATAATGCAACGAGTAAGAGATGCAGAACGAGAGAGGCAATACGAAGAATATAAAGATAGGGCAGGAGAGATAGTTAATGGATTAGTGAAAAGATTAGAATATGGAACAGTTATTGTAGATTTAGGTCGTGCAGAAGCATATATGAAACGGGACGAAACTATCCCTAGAGAAAGCTTTAGAAGCGGA
>CAYMQD010000140.1:0-4072 GCA_964392475.1 uncultured Alphaproteobacteria bacterium | reverse complement strand
GGTCCTTATGAAAGACCAAAACGTGGTGGTAGAATGATTCGTCACAATTGGTCATTGGACGCTATTGCTCTGGGAGAACCGACATACATCATGGCCCGGATAAAGGGAAGACCTCACGATGAAATTCCGAAAGGTACTGTTTCTGAAAATGCGAGCAGAGTTCATCATACCCTAATGGCGGTTGGTGAAGATGCCCCTAGGAGACGTGCCACATTAACAAAAGGTACCGAGTTTTCAATACTGAAGCCAAAGACTTCAGCATTTGGTAACTTTGGACCGAGTGCCCTACTAATTATTACAACAATCATCGTATTGATGACTTCATTGTAATTATTCGTCTTCAGCCATTTTTTCCTTCAAAGCAGCGAGTTCGGCTTTTGCTTTCATCAATTCTGTTTCAGCCTCAATAGCGGCAATTTCGTCCTTCAATTCCTCTGTCTTGATGTCCGCTTCAGATTTCTTTGATTCTACAAAACTCCCCAAACTTGCTCTTCTATCGAACATTTGATCGACCTGCTCTTTAGAATACAAATCAAATAATTCCGCTCGCTTAAATCCAAACATTCGAGCAACAAGAAGGGTTGGGAACATCTCTGTAACTGTATTGTAATTCTTTGCTGCTTGGTTGTATTCTTCAACTTCATTTGCCATCTTAGCAATTGCTTGTACTCCTTCTTCAAGACCAGCCACCAATACATTGTGAGAGGTCAATTCGGGGTTATCTTCTGCAAAAGCTAGAACTTGTGGAATCACTGAATCTAGCAAACCATTTGCAGCCATCATGTCAGCCCTATTGCCACTACTTTTTGCTGAAGCGAACTGCTTACGGGCGTCTATAATTTTATCATATACTGAACTTTCTAATCCAAGTTGAGCTAGGTCCGTCTCTTCGACTAGCGCAATCTTTTGGTCCTTTACTCCAATTTGAGTCTCTAAATTTTGATATTGATTTTCAACTTCGTTTCGCAAATCTACCATTCTATTGTATGCACCTATAATCCAAAACAAAAGCATCAACAAAATGATGACTGTTACTACAATACCCAACATCAAGGCTCCGGCCATGATTGTGGGAGAGAAAAGTTGCCTATCATCCTATGGTAGCACTTGTAAGGTCGATTTGATAACGAATTTGATGAAGGGACGGCATAGAGGAGCAATCAATACGCAAGGGCTAAGGGTGTAGGGGGTGAGATGATTAAAGGTCAAATGAGCAGTTTTGATGTTGCTAAGATAGTAACAGAATTACGGGCTTACATAGGGTCTCGTGCTAGGAAAGCATACCACCCTCATTGGGAACAAGTAGTTCTAAGGCTCAACCCTAAGGAAGATGCACAAGTTGATTTGGTAATTGTACGCGGAAAAAGAATTTACCTTTCACGAAGAGACCGCCCGATGCCCCCAAATCCATCATCGTTCTCGATGTTACTTCGAAAACATTTGATGAATAGCCGTTTAGTTGATGTGAAGCAGCACGCTTTTGATAGAATATTAACACTCGATTTTGAGACGCGGGATGGAATTAGAAGTCTAGTTATTGAGATGTTCAGAGATGGTAATGTCCTACTCCTAGACTCTGAGGGCGTTATTATTCAACCTCTAACCAATGTAAAATACGCTAAAAGAACTTTGAAACGTGGAGAATTGTACGAATTCCCCCCTTCGCAAATCGACCCCCGCTCACTCGATTCAAACGATTTGACACAAATTCTTTCTGAAAGTGACGCTGATCTAGTGAGGACCCTAGCTAGCCGAGCCAATCTTGCTGGGACTTATGCCGAGGCTGTTAGTAATCTAGCTAATATTCCCCCTGAAAAGCCAGCTTCTGAGTTGAATGATGATGAAATAGAAAGAGTGCAATTAGGGCTCCAAACTATCTCAACACAATTGGATACCGAATCTCGAGGATTTCTAATCCTAGATAAAAAGGGAAAAGGGGAACTTGCTGAAGCAGGGGAAAATCCTCTAGCCAAAGATGCGGTTTTTGAAGAACATGGAATAGAAGTAGTCCCTTTCACTCTTCCACAACATGAGAAATTCATCGTCATTGAATATCCCAGACTAGCAGACGCAGCAGATGCTTGGAAAGGAGGTTGGGATGCTACAGCAACCGCTCGTAGAGCTCAAGAGAAAGCTGCAGAATTAATTGATGAAAAACAAAGTCGAGACGAAGGGGGCGCACTAGAAAGAAGGCTTTCCCAGCAGGAAAGGGCAATAGCAGGATTTCACGCAAAAGCGGAATCTCAACAGACTCTTGGAATTTCTATTCAAAACAATTGGGAACATATTGACACACTAATCAATCAGACACTAAAGGCAGTGGAAGAGGGGGGTTGGGATTCAGTTAGAAAGAAATTAAGGGAAATAGAATGGATTGAATCGATTGACCCTGCAAAACGAACCATGAAAGCCTATCTACCAGATGAAGAAGGTGAGCCTGACCAAAGAATTGAGATTCATTTAGATCAAACTGTTCATCAAAATGCTCAGCGCTATTTTGATGCTGGACGGAAGCAAAAAGAAAAATCTGCTGGGGCAATAAAGGCGATTGAAGAGACAAAAAAGAAAATTGCAAGCGGAGAGAAAAAGCGGGCAAAAGATGAGGCTGCTGGAAGGTTACATGCCGTCAAGAGAAGCAAGCAATTGTGGATTGAGAAGCATAGATGGGCAGTCGTTGGTAATGGGCAATTGATTCTAGGTGGAAAAGATGCGAAAGGAAATGATACAGTAGTCAACAAGTATCTCAAGAGAGAGGACCTTTACTTCCACGCAGACATACACGGAGCCCCTTCATGCGCACTCAAACTCAAGGATGGTTTGGAAGAGGACCCACACCCATTACCCGGAATCCCTGATGGTGTGCCTGCTCTGAGATTGACTCAAACTTTTGACGCTGAAAATTTTGAAAAGGCCACTATTGAAGACGCTGCATCCATGGCAGTTGTATGGAGTCGTGGATGGTCATCTGGAGGTGCCGCAGCAACCGCATTTTGGGTAGAACCAACGCAAGTTAGCAAAACTGCAGAAACTGGCGAAGCGCTAGCTAGAGGTGCATGGATTGTACGAGGAAAGCGTAATTGGTTACGAGATTTGAAAATGGAGATGACCATTGGGATGGCAGTAGTCAATGGTATCCCGCTTCCATTAACAGGTACTCATGAAGCGGTCACAAAGTGGTGCAATCGATGGGTTAGAATCGGTCCAGGGAATACCAAGAAGGAGGTACTTGCCAATCAAATTGCTAAATCAACTGGCCTTACACAAGACGATGTGTTGGGTTCCCTGCCTCCGGGAAATATTGAGATAATTGAAGAAAACTTGATTGAATCTTAACTACGAAGATACCGGTACAATTATTGCCATATCGTTACATAACCCCTTAGAAGGTGAAGATGTGAAAGGTTATTACCGCCGCGGTTTAATGATGATAATGATATTATTAGTGACAATGGTCTGTCCATTGACCACACCAATTGAACCAGTAGAAGCTCACTATGATGAACCCAATGACCCGCCAATTAGAGTTCAAGTATTCATTAACAAATTGTATTCAACTGAAGACTATGATGACTCTGTGCCATACTTTAGCTGGCTATTCGGAGGATCTGCTGAAATTCTATTAGTTAGTGAAGTGAAACATGAGAATCATGGAAATAGCATCGTAATTGCGGACATCAGTTGGAATATGGATGGAGAGGGGTGGATGGAGATTAGCCCAGAAGAGGTAGTAGTAGATGGAAGAACCGTCTACGAATTAGACATGGGGCATAAAGAAATTTACAATCACATTGAATGTACTGATAACGAAACAGTAAACTTCTCTTACAATATTACGGAACAAGATGGTGAGGTTGCTAGAAGGCTTGTCCAAGCATTGATAGGTTTTGGTGAAACAGTGGGTGGTTTGGTTTTCATAGGGGGTGGTACTGTTGGCACAATCATCTCAGGTGGTGCTGCGGTTCCAATTACTGTTTAAGGCGTAGTTGCTGGTGGTTGTGGAGGTAAAGACGGTGTTGAGAGAATGAGCCATGCAGGTTTGTGGGATGATTACGATGATGATTTAATTGGGAGT
>CAYMQD010000139.1:0-6166 GCA_964392475.1 uncultured Alphaproteobacteria bacterium | reverse complement strand
AAGAACAAATTTTACAAATATTAAAAAATAATTAATAAAAGTATTAAAGCTAAAAGAATTATTTAATTATTTAAACTGATCTCTTTTAGTAATTACATATTTTATACCTTTAGGAAGAATCGTTTCGCTTGTTTCTTTAATATTTCCAGTTCCATGTAGAGATCTATAAAAACAGCTTTTATAACCTTTATGGCACGCATTTTTATATTGATCCACTACCAGTAGCAACGCATCTCCATCACAGTCTATTCTACATTCATGCACTGTTTGAGTGTTTCCAGAAGTTTCACCTTTGCGCCATAACTCTTTACGAGATCTAGACCAGTAACATGCTTTTTTAGAAAGTAATGTGTTCTCTAACGCTTCTAAATTCATCCATGCCACCATTAGGACTTCACCAGTATCGAATTGTTGAACTATAACTGGAATAATACCCTGCTCATTAAATTTAATTTTTTCAATAAACATATTTTTAGTCTTATTCATATATCTCTCTTTTCCGTCTTGCATCTTAATATCTAATAATAACTTAAGAGTAAATAATGTTTAACCTATAACTGTCTATAATTTAATAAGAATCCAAAATAAAGAATTACACTATTTAAGATATTTTTTTGGAGGTTGAGGATTATTAGCTGGATTTGTATCATGTTTTGTTATTCTGACAATATTTTTCTTATCTACTAATGGTAACAATTCTTTTTCTAATTTTTCCGCTTTATATTTTGAATATACTTCTTCTTCCTCAATATAAATTGTAAAAGATTTTAAATATTTTTCTTTTTTGATAGGATTTTCAATAGTCGCCTTTGTCCATTCATATAAAGGATATTTTTCCAGTCCATATTTTTCTGCCTCCTTAACATAAGATTCAAAAGCATCAAATTGGCTTAGTATATTTCCATTATTTTTTTTTTAAAACTATCTCTAAAAGTATTAAAATATCGTTTTGTTTTCCTGTTCTAATTAGATTAGAACAATCATGGTTTAAATAAATTCTTATTTGATATTTTAAACTATCATCCATAATGACACTCACTTATTAGGTTTATATATTTATCTTCTTCGCCTCTATCAGATAAGTGAGACTAGGTATCGCTGGAACTTCCCTTACTATTGTAAAACCCTCTTGAGTTAAAGTCTTATGTAGCCATTCACTGGTAATAGATCGAGCCTCAGGCGTGAATGCCATATGTTGAAGTTGCCATAAAGCTGGTAAAGGAGCGTTTTTATTGGAATCTGCTATTATAAAATCATGCAATATAATTGAAGCTCCTTCATTTAAACAACTATAGGCTTTTCTAAATAACTTAGAAATTTTGTTACCTGGCACTCCACTTAAAAGATAAGACATTAATATACCATCTTGTTTAGTTGGCCATTGAACTGTAAGGGCATTTCCTGGAATGTACCTTACTCTATCAACCATACCTGCTTTGGTAATAAACCCCCATCCAATCTCAGCCACATTAGGAAAGTCTATTATAGTAGAAAAAAGTTTAGGAAACCTCTCTAAAATCTTTATTGTTATAGCTCCTGTACCACCTCCTATATCCAGAATACTTTCTGCATCAGATAAGTTTATTAACTTTGCTATTGCTTCCCCAGGCACTAGGGATCCGGAGTGTTGAGCATTACTATATAAAGCTGCTTGTTCTGGGTCAGACATCCAGTGTTGATATGACTCTATTGATTTATTATCTAATTTTCCATCAATCGCATCATTTAATTGGTTTAAAAAAGGATACATCTGTAAATCAATTTGATACCTTAAATAATCAATAAATTCTAATTTACTTTCTTTATTAAGAAACACATCTGCACATTTAGAATTATGATATAGGTTCTTCTCAAAATAAATTAGACCTAAACTTTGAAGGGCTCTTACTAAAATAGTTAGTCGGTTTATAGGAACATTTAATTCCGCAGCCATACTTTTTAGATTTAAAGCATTTTGTGCAAGCAGGGTAAATATACCAATGTGCAATCCAGCAAATAAAGCCTTCGAAGCCATAAAACCAAATGCAATGTAATTAATATCCGTAGCATTCTTTAAATTATTTTTATCACCCAGTGAATTAAGATTTAGAATCTTCCAGCTCCAAAAGTCACAGTTTTGTATTAATAATTATTAATACATTACAAAACTTCTTTGTAATTATAGTTAAGGTTTATCTTAAATAGCTATCTGTACCGTTCAACCAATCTTGTCGAGGTGGGTTAAACACATCCACATCCAGTGTGTCCTCAAGGGCAATCGCGCTGTGTGGAAGATTAGAAGGTATTGTAATAAGTTCCCCTGCTTTAACCACTACTTCTTCTTTTTGATCTTCTCCTAAAAGAAATCTCAAGGAACCTTCTAATATATAAGTAATTTGTTCATTATGATGATGATGTTTTGGAGCAATTCCACCTTTTTTAAAGTAAACATGCGCTATCATTAAATTACTACCTGTAATCATGCGCCTAGTCATTTTTTCGTTTAATTTTTCTAGATTAATATTTTTCCAATTATAATGACAAGCTTTATTAAGCTCATTTTTAACTAATTTTTCTGGCATAATAACCATTATTTACCCCTCCAAATTATTGTATACTATTTTAATGCAATCTGCTAGTGGAACTATATAAATTCTCTAATATACAGAAGATGAACTAGTTGAATTATCCAAAGCTTTCATTAGTATTCTTTTTTATAGCAATAACTGATGATTTAGCAATAGTATTGTCCCCATCTGGAAAATTACTATCACCACCCCTTTCACCTGGATGTTGAATACCTATAAACATTGTTTTTTTATCTTCACTCCAAGTTAAGCCTGTAACCTCACATTGTCGTGGTCCTACCATGAATCGCTTTATCTCCCCAGTTTTAGGATTTCCCACTAGCATTTGGTTATTTCCCTGTCCCTTAAAATCACCTTTATTAGAATATTTTCCATCTGTCTGAATCCATATAAGGCCATTGGAATCGAACGATAATCCATCAGGTGAATTAAACATATTGGATTTTGTAATATTCTTAGAACCGGCTCTATCATCTGAATGAATTTTTGGGTTCCCAGCCATTAAAAATAAATCCCATTGAAAATTTATAGAAGCGTGATCATTATTATTTGGTATCCATCTAACTATTTGTCCGTATTTATTATTGCCTCTTGGATTAGGACCATTTATAAAAACGCTATCATAACTATTATTAAAAATTTTGTTGAATATAGAAAATATACTGTTTCTTTTCTTTCTTTTTGTGTTGTTAGTAAGACAACAATATACTTCTTGATTTTTAGTATTTACAGACACCCATTCTGGTCGATCCATACTCGTTGCCCCCACCTTAGATGCTGCTATTCTGGTATAAATACATATCTCAGCTAAAGAATTCATTCCTGTAGATTCCAGAGATAATTCTATCCATTTACCACTACCATCATTGTTAAATTTAGCAACATATAGTTTGCCGTTATTAAGAAGGTTATTATTCTCTTCCCCATCTTTATATTTTTTATAACTTACAAATTTATATATATATTCTCCACGTTCATCATCTCCCATATATACTACAACATAGCCATCTTTAGATATTGCTATTTCAGCATTTTCATGCTTAAAACGGCCTAATGCAGTTAGCTTTTTAGGGATAGAGTTCGGTAGTAATGGATCAATTTCAACTACATATCCACACCTATTAGGCTCGTTAGGGTGTTTGGAAATATCAAATCGTTCATCTATTTTAAACCAATTATATCCCCAATCTCTTCGTCCAATACCATACCTTTCCATTTCGCTAGAAATAGAATAATTCTTATCAGTCGAAGTAAAATATCCGTTAAAGTTTTCCTCACATGTTAAAAAAGTTCCCCAAGGAGTCTTACCACTTCCACAATTATTCCAAGTTCCTAGTAAACTTCTTCCCTTTGGATCATCCCTTGTTTGAAGTAATTTATGACCACTTGCTGGACCTACTGCTTGCATAGGTGAATTAGGAAATAAACGTCTATTATAAATAGAATCTTTTACTAAGGTCCATTTTCCAAGTTTTTCTCTTATTTCAATTATAGAAACCCCATGAGCTAACATGTTCTTTCTAATGTCATCGTCATTTTCTGGTTTTTTCGAGACTCTATTTCCGTGTATTATATCTATATTAGTGTATTCATTATTAACCGCCAAAATATGATGATTACCTTTAACAAACATCTCCATTCCATCATTGTTATCACCAAAAGCTAATTGCTGACTTAAAGAAGTGCCTCTTGATTCTTCATTAAATTTTTCCG
This sequence comes from uncultured Alphaproteobacteria bacterium, assembly GCA_964392475.1. Taxonomy (GTDB): domain Bacteria; phylum Pseudomonadota; class Alphaproteobacteria; order TMED109; family TMED109; genus CAYMQD01. Next base: position 1,886 of record CAYMQD010000139.1, on the reverse strand, counting down.
CATTAGACCATAATGGATCACCCCATTTAATAACTACACTCCAATTATAACCTTTAGGTAGGGTTATAGTATCTTTAGTGTTCGCTCTTATCGGAAAAAAATTAAAACTTTTTTTAACTTTTGCCTTCTTTGTCTGTATGTTTTTTGAAAAACCTATAGAAGCTATAAAGCTTGACAATCCTACAGCTAAACTTCCTTTAACAAAATTCCTTCTTGTAATAAATTTATAATTTTGCTTTTTAAAAAATTTTATTTTAATAGGTTTCATTTACTGTATCTCTTTTTTTATAAAATATAGAACTATAAACTTCCTATTTTAAAAAATAATTAAACTTAAATAAAAAATAGTTTTCTATGTTCCGCAAAATGTTTCACTAACTATTTCATCTGGTTTTGGAGGAGAAGCATAATTAGGCTTATCAATTAATTCCTTATAGGGATTTGTAATAATATTCATAAATTCATAAAATGGTTTATAATTATCATATAATGCAGACGAAATTATTTTTTCAATTATATGATTTCTAGGTATGTATACAGGGTTGCTTTTCATCATTAATAATTGAGCAGATTGTATATTACCAGACTCTAAAGAGTGGCGAATCTTCCATTTTTCCAACCATTTGTCTATTGAGTCTTTATTTATAAATTGACCATAAAACTCTTTTAAATAATTGTCATCAGTTTTAAGGTTTAGAAAAGAAAGGGCTCTAAAAGTTTTTGTAAAATCGCTTTTACTGTATTCCATTAGATTTAAAAGTTCCTTAGCTAGTAAGACATCATTTGCTTTTTTAGTTTTAAGTCCTATTTTTTTTCTAAATACATCACACCAAGCATCTTCAAAAATACTGCTAAAAGAATCAATCTTTTCTTGTGCAACTTTAATTGCTCTTTTTTCATTTATATCAATTAATGGCAGAATAGTATTCGCAAAGCACATTAGGTTCCAATTTGCTATATATGGCTGATTTTTATAAGAATAGCGTCCCATTTGATCAATAGAGCTAAAAACCATATCTTCACTGAATGAATCCATAAATGCACAAGGTCCATAGTCTATAGTATCTCCAACAATAGACATATTATCAGTATTCATTACTCCGTGGATAAAGCCTACACCCATCCATTCTGCAACTAATTTTGCCTGCCTCTTTATAAGAGATTCCAATAATGATAAGTAAGGATTCTTATCAATTAGTAAATCGTTATAGTCTCTATTAATAATATAGTCGGCCAATACTTTTATAGCTTCTAAATCACTCGTAGAAGCAAAATATTGAAAAGTACCAACTCGAACGTGACTTCTAGCCACTCGAGTAAGAACTGCACCTGGCAGCTTAGTCTCCCTAAAAACATCCTCTCCAGTTGAAACAACAGCAAGCGCTCGAGTTGTAGGAATACCTACTGCATGCATATATTCGCTAACTATATATTCCCTAAGCACTGGGCCAATCCAAGCTCGTCCATCTCCGTTACGAGAAAATGGGGTTGGACCTGAACCTTTTAATTGTATGTCAAATCTTTTATTATCTAAGTCCATAACCTCTCCAAGTAATACTGCTCTTCCATCACCCAGTTTAGGAACCCAATGACCAAATTGATGACCTGCATATACCATTGAAATAGGTTGAGAACCCTTTGCTATATTATTACCAGACAAAACATGAATGCCATCTTTGGATTTTAAGTAATTAGGATCTATCCCAAGATTTTTCGATAAAGATTCATTCATGTATACAAGGTTAGGCGTAGTAACAGGAGTAGGATTTTTATAAATATAAAAACGCTCAGGCAAAGCTGCGTAAGTATTATCAAATTTAATAAATTTACTATTCAAAATCTTTCCTTTAATTTGAAATATATTATTTTTAATTCTCTTTTTTTAT